>NZ_CP120853.1:6612500-6658625 GCF_042465725.1 Microcoleus anatoxicus
GTACGGCTACCTTGTTACGACTTCACCCCAGTCATCAGCCCTGCCTTCGGCATCCTCCCCCTCGAAAGGTTAGAGTAATGACTTCGGGCGTGGCCAACTTCCATGGTGTGACGGGCGGTGTGTACAAGGCCCGGGAACGGATTCACCGCAGTATGCTGACCTGCGATTACTAGCGATTCCGCCTTCATGCAGGCGAGTTGCAGCCTGCAATCTGAACTGAGGCAGGGTTTACGGGATTAGCTCTCTCTCGCGAGTTGGCTGCCCTCTGTCCCTACCATTGTAGTACGTGTGTAGCCCAGGACGTAAGGGGCATGCTGACTTGACGTCATCCCCACCTTCCTCCGGTTTGTCACCGGCAGTCTGTTTAGAGTGCCCAACTTAATGATGGCAACTAAACACGAGGGTTGCGCTCGTTGCGGGACTTAACCCAACATCTCACGACACGAGCTGACGACAGCCATGCACCACCTGTGTTCGCGCTCCCGAAGGCACTCTGGTGTTTCCACTAGATTCGCGACATGTCAAGTCCTGGTAAGGTTCTTCGCGTTGCATCGAATTAAACCACATACTCCACCGCTTGTGCGGGCCCCCGTCAATTCCTTTGAGTTTCACACTTGCGTGCGTACTCCCCAGGCGGGATACTTAACGCGTTAGCTACGGCACTGTCCGGGTCGATACAGACAACACCTAGTATCCATCGTTTACGGCTAGGACTACTGGGGTATCTAATCCCATTCGCTCCCCTAGCTTTCGTCCCTGAGTGTCAGTTATGGTCCAGCAAAGCGCCTTCGCCACCGATGTTCTTCCTGATCTCTACGCATTTCACCGCTACACCAGGAATTCCCTTTGCCCCTACCATACTCTAGCTGTTCAGTTTCCACTGCCTTTCCGAGGTTAAGCCCCGGTCTTTGACAGCAGACTTGAACTGCCACCTGCGGACGCTTTACGCCCAATCATTCCGGATAACGCTTGCATCCTCCGTCTTACCGCGGCTGCTGGCACGGAGTTAGCCGATGCTGATTCCTCTGGTACCGTCATTTTGTTCTTCCCAGAGAAAAGGAGTTTACAACCCAAGAGCCTTCTTCCCCCACGCGGTCTTGCTCCGTCAGGCTTTCGCCCATTGCGGAAAATTCCCCACTGCTGCCTCCCGTAGGAGTCTGGGCCGTGTCTCAGTCCCAGTGTGGCTGATCGTCCTCTCAGACCAGCTACCGATCGTCGCCTTGGTGGGCTTTTACCCCCCCAACTAGCTAATCGGACGCGAGCTCTTCTTCAGGCTATAAATATTTTTCCTTTCGGTACATCGGGGGTTAGCAGTCGTTTCCAACTGTTGTCTCCGTCCTGAAGGTAGATTCTCACGCGTTACTCACCCGTCCGCCACTAATGTATTTCTACACCCGTTCGACTTGCATGTGTTAAGCAGACCGCCAGCGTTCATCCTGAGCCAGGATCAAACTCTCCGTGTTGTTGAGTTTTTTCGGCTCATCAAGCTCTTTTTCGGCGACTTGGACATTTCTGTCTCAGTCCCTTAATTTGACCTTGACATTTTTCTCGTTGTTTGCGATATTGAGTTTAGCTCTCGCTTTCACTCTCTATCTGTTAATTTTTTGACGAGGTTAATAGTGCTTTAAGCTTTCAAACTATTCTTTTTTCTAGGTTCGGTTTTTACCTTCCGGTTGTGGTTCAGTGAACCGCTTCCCTTCCGGCGCTTTATTAATATACTTATTCCGCAAGATGTTGTCAAGCGTTTTGTGAAACTATTTTTGAGTTTTTTTTGAACCTATACACTGTAAGGGTTTAGGCTCTTAATTCCAGCTCCGACATCCTCCGGCTGACTCCTTTTTCCCAGAAGGAGTCTTTTTTTTGTCTCTGTGGGGGATTGTGGGCTCTGGAGCTACCACCCATAGCTAGAATATTTTTACGTTTAGATGATGGGGCTTTCTGAGAGTAGAGGTAAGGCAAAGTTAGAGCGTGAGGCTGCATCGTGGGATTAAGCATGACAGAAGTAGGTTTGTGAAAGAGTCATATATATAAGTTGTGTCAGTACAGATGCTTTTAACCTGGAGACCTTCGACTTTAGTGATGGATGTGGGCGTAGGCCCGATCGCCCGATCGCCAGTTATCTGATTCAAAATAGAGAAATCCCGCCAACACCGTACTTGAAGCGCGCTAGAACTGGCAGACATCGATCGCCAGCAACCGCCATCTCTCTAAATGAAAAGGGCGAAACACCTTCAGTTACCGCACCGAGGCGCGGTTGATGGGTCGATCCGAGCTTGCCTATTATTTACCCTCTGCAACATCTATATCTAAAAAGTGCAGGTGGCTGCCTCCCTCGGTATTAACCCCAATCACCAAACCTTTCTTCCCCCAAGGGGCGATCGCCTTCGGTACAGCGGGCCCACTAAAACTCCCTACTTGAATTCCTTGAGTGTTTAATACCACCATCTGCCCCCCAACATCTGCCAACACCCATCCCCAATTAGCAACACAAGCAGACACCGGGAAACTGTCAAGGGGAAGTCGCGCCACTTTTAAAGGCCACAATTTCATCAACAGCACAGCCGCTTTACCACCATGGGGAATTCCCAACAAAGTATAAGGTTCAGGTGTCAACACCAGTTGCCCGACGCTCGCCGATAACTGAACAGCACCAACTGCCGTGCCACGACGAGTGTAAACTCTGAAAGTAGTTTGGGGATTTTTCGGCTCGTTATCGGGCCAGATAGCTAAGACGTGTCGCCGATCCAAAAACATTAACTCTGGCAAGTAATGTTCTGGTAGGGCAACAGTCGCAATCGGTGGTTGGGCTTTTTTCCGATCGCCCCCTGAGTTGTTTGCACCTAAAGAATAAAAGCGTAGTTCCCCCGGAACAGCTACTGTCAACCAACGCCCATCAGAGTCAACAGCAGCTTTACAACCATCTGGCCCTTGCCGGACACCTAGATCCAGTAAACACTCAGACTCCCAACTAGAATCGCTCAGCCAGTAAAGTTTTTGTCCAGAAACAACGCAGCAGCCGTAGGTTGTTGGCAAAATGTCGCGTACTGTATCCGGCATTGATATAGAAATTTCGGTTTCTCCTGTAACTAGCTGATTTCCCGGCTGACACCACACTTTTATCTCTGTACCCACAGCAGCGTAAAGATAGGTTTCAGTAGCAATTAAAGTTGTCAGCCCACCAGGAAGTATCACTAGCTTTGACTGGGAGAACGCATAACCCGCAGTCTGAAGTAAACTAATCGGAGGCTCCGATATTTTTGCCTCTGGGACTTGTAGCCCCGACTCAGTTTCCGAATTCAGACTTTTGGATTCACTGGTTTCGGGATTTTCCCAAGGAATAATGCCGTCTCCCAATTGCCTCACAGCGGGGTCGTACATTACCAGCCGCAGCGCTTGAGCCATTTGGGAAGCACTGGCAAAACGGCGGGCGGGCAGCTTTTCCAAAGATTTTTTGACTATGGTTTGCAACGGTTCCGGCATTGCATCAGGCAGTTGCAAACGTTGATTCAGGTGCGCCCACCTCAAGTCTCCAGGTGTTCCACCAAAAGGTCGATAGCCCATTAATAACTCAAACAACAGAATTCCCACTGCATATATATCTGACATGGGAGAGTAAAGACCATAAAACCGCTCTGGAGCCATATAAGCAGGGGAACCTACGGTAGCGTCGGGAGAAATTTCTTGGTGGAGGCGGGTAGTCCCAATTTCTGGCAGTCGGCGGGCGATGCCGAAATCTGACAGCCGGGGCGACCAACCTTTGGAACCTAAAGTCAGGAGGATATTTTCTGGTTTGATGTCGCAGTGAACTACGCCTCGACGGTGAGCGTAGTCTAACCCAGCTAGCACTCCCATAATGATCTGCAAACCTTCAAGCAGTCTTAAGGGACGGTCTTGTTTAAGCAAGTTGCGGAGGGTTCCTCCCTCGCAGTAGTCCATAACTAAGTATCTGCCTGTAGCTGTGTGTTCTAGGGCTCGGCAGGTGACAATGTTAGGATGCTGCAAGGTAATCAAGAACCACAGCTCTCGCAAGAATTCGCTAGTTGGGGCTTTTTGATGGCTGAGTTCTTTGAGAGCTACCAGTTGACTGTTGAGGCGAGAGTCTTTGGCGGGCGTTTCTCGAACGCTAGCACAAAAAACTCGACCAAATTGTCCTTGTCCGACTAGCCCTAAAATACGGTACTTAGAATTTTGCATCAGTCTAATTATAGAAAAAGCTTGAGCTAGTATTAAAATATGTAAAGAATTCTGATCCAATTCAAATTTTGAATCGATCGCCTGGTACTGCCTATGTTATCTCAGGTTTAGTCTTAGCCTCCTTGAGATAGATCGCACCGTTGCATCTACTCAAATCCTTAAGTCTCCGATTCAGTATAAATCTTCCCGGATTCGCGTGCTGGATCTAAAAGGGAAATCAGGAGTAGAGAAGAGATCTATCTATGAAAAAACCCGCTTTCACAGAGCTAGTGCATCAGTTATTCAATACTCAACTTGACAGGATGAAACATCAATATGGTTAAAATTATTAAACTAGACCCAATTGCCGAAGAAATGGCAGTCGAAACGCGATCGAATATCCTGTCTGCCTTACTTTCCAAAGACTTAGACGTTCTCAAGGAATGCGGAGGCAGGGGGATGTGCGCTACCTGCCACGTCTACATTAAAGAAGGCATGGAAGGCTTGTCTGACATGAACCGTCGGGAGAGGAGGACGCTGGAGGTCATTACTACAGCTAAAGCCAATTCGCGATTAGCTTGTCAGGCCCAAATCATGGGCGAAGGTGTAGTCGTGCAGTTACCGGCCGGGATGTACATTAATGCTATTGAAAATGTGGAAGCTCTCATCGGTCGGCGAGCTCAGCAAGATTTGTTACATCCAATTACGGGTCAAGTAGTTGTAGAATCGGGAAAGTTGATCACCCGCTCGATCGTCACTCAGCTTAATGAAACCCGCTTCCAAGTAGGACAGTATTTAGTTCGCACTAAAGAAGCTTAAAACTGATATGTTGGTCTTTTACCAGCTATTACAATACCACCAAAAAAAATCCTATGCTAAGTCAAATGTCGCGTTTAAGTGTGGAAGCCGATGGACGTTATGCATCTGCGGCCGAGCTCCAATTTTTGAAAGACTACTTTCAGTCTTTGAACCACAGGATGAGTGCTTATAAAAAAATTCAAGCCTCTGAAAAAGAAATTCTTAGCCAAGTGGAAGCGCAAATGCAGTCTATAGACCCAAATATATTTCGGCGGGGGTCTCAAGATGTGACTGCCAAATGTCGCCTAGATGCTGCGATGGTTTTGAGGCACTCGGCTGCTGCACTGTTAATTAATGATACTGAACGGTTGCGCGATCGGCTTCTACTTTGGCTCCAAACTATTTTAGGCCCTTTTCACGCTAAAAATAGTTCGTCTGTGACCTACGATGTCATGAAAAAGGTGATCAAACAACATCTCACTACTGAAGAAGCCAACCTATTTGTGCCAATTCTGGACATTAACCGCAGTATATTGGGCAAATAATCCCTACAAAACAGCTAGTGAATTTAATGGTAAATTTTACCATTGGGGAGAATTGTTTCCATCAGTTTTACTCCCCTCAAATCAGCCTCGGTGAGAATTGCTCCTCGAAGGTTGGCTCCAGTCAAATCAGCTTTTCGTAAGTTTGCCTTACTCAAATTAGCTTTGGTGAAGTCAACTTGATGGAGGCAAGCATCAGAAAGGTTGGCATTGATCAAGTAGGCTTGACTAAAGTTAGCTTTGGTGAGGTTGGCTCCACTCAGGTTAGCTTCCATGAGATAAGCACCGCTAAATTTGGCTTCGTTTAATAATGCTTCTGCCAAATTGATTCCGGTTAAAAGTTTCCGGCTTAAGTCTATGCCGCTGAGGTCGGCTCGACTGAAGTTGACACCGCTTAAGTGGCTGCCATTCAAAGTAATCTTTCTGAGATGAGTGTTACTCAAATCAGCTTTGGTCAAATTCGCTCTGTTCAAGCAAGCTTCCGTCAGGTCTGATTCGCCCAAACACGCATGATTTAAATAGGCTTCCGTCAGGTTTGCTCGCCGGAGATTAGCTTTTAATAGGTTGGCTTTGGTTAAATTGGCGCGGGTCAAATTCGCTCCAGCTAGGTTGGCTTTGGACAATTCTGCTCCGGTGAGGTCTGCTTCACTCAAGTCTGCGTCTTTGAGACTGGCTAGAGTCAAGTTTGCATCTTTAAGGTTTGCCTGGTTGAGGTTAGCTTTAATCAGATAGGCTTTATGGAGAATAGCATTGGTGAAAATAGCCTTGCTGAGGTTGACTGCACTCAAGTCGGCACTGGTGAGATTGGTTTTGATTAAAATTGCTTCGCTTAGGTTAGCCCAATTCAGGTGAGTTCCTGATAGATTGGCCTCGGTGAGGTTGGCTCCTGTGAGATTGGCTCCGCTCAGACTTGCACTCGTCAGGTTAGCTCCGGTGAGGTTTGCTCCGCTGAGATCGGCTTTGCTGAGGTTTGCCCGACCGAGATGAGCTTTAGTGAGGTCGGCTCCGCTGAAGTTAGCACCGATTAAGTATGGTCGAATCTGGTGTTCGTTCAGGTTGGACAAAGTAAGAGTCGGAGCATCGCTGGATCTGTATAAGTCGATGCTACTTAGGACGATGCCGCGCAGGTTTGCTTGTCTAAAATCTCTTTCGCCTGCTGCATATCGATTTAGGAGTTCATTGGCATCCATTGAGATTGACACCTAAGTTTGAGGTTGTTGGTAATTTGAAAAGTTATAAATTTAGAGAATAATTATGATTTTCAAAACCCAACCTAACCTACTCGATCTATTTGAGCAATGCTATAGCTATAGAGCTATAAAATAAATTAATTCTTTTGAGAAAGTTGAGTCATAATACTTTCGTGGTCTTGTCCTTCTTCCACCATAGAATTTCCGGCTTGGAGCCGATCGCGCAAACCTAAAATAAAACGGTTACAATCAGAACCCAGGGATTCACAGGAAGTTTGCAAACAGTGGAGTTCTCGACCTGTAAGTTGAGTAAAGAAGGAACTTAAGATACCTGCTTCTAAAGAACAGGCTGGTAGCTTCGACTTAGGCGCTGTTTTAGCAAACAGAGAGTTAGAAATTTTTACTACTAGAAACCCCTGGTCGGAATAGGTGGAGTCAAGTTCAAATGTTCCCCATCCGTGGCTTTTCCAACACTGTTGTAGGCACTGAATAAATTCTACCATTTCCATTTCGGAAACTGGCTGACCGTAGTAATCGCTGACTTCTTCGCAAAAACGCACGTAAAAGTTTTTGCCCCACCAGCGACCGCAGTTGAATAGCACTAGGCGGGAAGCTTGACCGGTTTCTTGTTCTAAGCCGATGTAAATTGCTTGAATCAGTGTTTCTGGAAGTGCTAGGAGCCGATCGCCCCGGCGATTTTCGAGCAAGCCTAGCTCCAAGTCTCCTCTGACGTAAGCATCCCTGGCAAAGTAGTTTCCTGGAACTCTGGGCTGTTTAAGTAAGTCTGCAATGTTAATCATGGGAAATTGGGAGTTGGGAATTGGGAATGGGGAATGGGGAATGGGGAATTGGGAATTGGGAATGGGGAATGGGGAATTGGGAATGGGGAATTGGAAATTGAGAATTTTGTTTATTGTTTACGATCGGGTTCAATAATCAGTGACTCGGCTTGGTCTAAAAATGGCTGCAATATAGCGCGGGCTTGCTCGGAAAGTAGTTCTTTCAAACGCTCTTGCAAAAGTTGGCAAACGGTTGCTTGTATCTTGTGAGTTTGGTGGGCTTCAACAATGCCAGAAAGCCAATCGAGGAGGCGTTGTTCGATAAAATTGCGATCGTTCAACAGCATCGCCATAGCGCAGTATCGTAAGACTAGGAGCCAATTTTTTAGGGTTGTTTCTAAGATTTCTGGTTTTTCATCTGGGAAGGTTTCTTGTAGCTTATTTGCTACTGGTTGGAAGATGCTTTCTTCTTTGTCTCGCAAAAATTCATAAATTTTTAAGCGCTGGGAGAGTATGGCAGCTTGACGCTTAAAGGCGGTGATTTCTTCGGCTTTGAGAAAGCGATTTTCTGCCTGATTTAGAAGTGCTTCAATCTCAGGGTGCATAATTTTAAGTAAGTGGTAGAAGGAAGAGGGAAAAAAGTCCTTCGACTGCGTTTATCCTGCCCTTAGACGAAGCTGAGCCAGGGCTGCGTCGCTTCGCCCAAGGGTAGCCGAAGGCTTCAGGAACCCCATCAGGCAGAAAGATGGCACTGTTTATAAATCAATATAACAGGGCTATCATTCAAGTTTTTGTTAATTTCCGGTGCTTCGGAAATCTTACTTGGTGCTAGGGAAGAGCCGTAATTACAAAAAATGACTTTTACAACTTCCATTTAGGTAAGTATTAAAACAAATCAAATAGGTCGTCAATGGTAACTTCGGCACTTTCATTAACCGAAATTACTGGCGATGGTGGTGGTGGGGGCATGGCGCCTACTTCAGGAATTCCTTCCCAAGAAATAGCCCGAAAAAAGTCTGATACTGGCATGGTAAAACTTAGTAATTTACCATTTACATATCCAGTCTCTGTTTCTAAGGGTTTTCCTAGCCAATTGTAGTTACCAAAGAATTCTTGGACAGATTGTTTTAACCAAGAAGTTTGACTTTTCATCGCAATCTTTCACCATGTTGGATTCGATTTTGAATGTCACGGGCGTTGGCACCTTCGTTGAGCCAGAATGCTGCGGCATCTATTTTGTCTGGGTTGCCCAGCAGGAACTTGCAATAGGTTTCTCCCATTGAGTAACATTGGAGTTCGATGCAACTCAGAGGCTTTTTGACTAGAGATCCGAAGAAACCGGCAAACAAACCGGCGTAAAGGTGACAAACTGGTTTGCCCACGTCGCCCAAGGTGCGAGCAACTGCTGAGTCAAAGAGGTTGATGAAGATGCAGCCATGCTTGCGATCGCTCATGTCTACTTCCCAGCGGCCCCAACCTTGAGCTGTGAACGGCCACCACCAAGTTTCTAGTAGAAACATCAGATTTGACTGGCGAATGTTCTGGCTGAATTCGGCGCTGAACCATTTTTGAAAAAATTCGGAATCTTGGAGTCCCCACTGGCAACCAATAGTATACATGATCACAGATGAAGCAGGACCGACTTCTTCTTCTAGTCCTTCTACCAAACCGATGATGAAGTCTTCGCTGGTAAAAATGTTGCGCGACTCATTCCAGTCGTTAATTGTGCCTCCAACGCGATCGAAGGCAAAAAAGTCTTGAAACCTATAGTGGTTGTGACTTTTGGGATGCTTTTGTTTCAGGAGAGACTGGGTTGGGACGGAGATTTCTTGGTTGGGGGTATAGACCATTGGTGGGTTACTCCTGATTTGGTAATATTGATTGGGTCAAATTTTTGGTCTTTTGAGTCACTCAACTGAGAAGACTATTGGACTAGCTTCTGTATCTAATTTAACGTGGTTTTTCCAAAGACACCGAACAAAAGTTTTTAAGGTAACACCAGAAGTTAAAATTATTGTGGGAGTAATTTTCAAATCTTAGATATCTAATCTACTTGACGAAAGTCGGGTTAAGGTTGAGGAGCTATGTGCTATCGTTTTGTGCAAGCTGTTTAATATCTAATATATTTAGCTGAGACCCCCCATATATTTAGCTGAGACCCCGCAAGGGAATTGTAGGTGCTTAAAACCGCCCGTGCGATGCCCGCTCGCGAAGGCGAAGGGTAGTCGAAGGGTCAAAGGGTCGTTTCCAAATCAGGGCATTAGCCACGTTTGTTCCCCACTTACCGAGCTTTTTTATGAAACATCACGCTTGTATTGCCATAGGCATAAATCAATATCAGTTACTTCAGCCTTTGAGCTATGCCCAAGAGGATGCAGAGGCAGTCTACACTTTCTTGGTTGAGGAGGCTGGTTTTTCTAAGGATGGATGCCTGCTGATGACGGATAGTTCGCCGTCGCTGTGGGGTAACTCAACCTATCCGAATCGGGAAAATATTCTGAAGTTGACGGAAAATCTCTGCGCCGAACACTTGCAACAGGGAGATTTACTGTGGTGCTTTTTTAGTGGCTACGGTGTCAGTCACGAAGGGAAAGATTATTTGATGCCGGTGGATGGGAACCCCGCTGACATTCAGGGTACGGGGATTCCAGTAGAGTTGCTTTTGAATACTCTGAAAAAGGCTCCTACTGAAACGATGTTGGTGTTGGTTGATATGAACCGGAGTCAAATCGTGAAAGCTGGGGAAACTATAGGGGTTCAAACTGCGGATTTGGCGCGGAAGTTGGAAATCCCCACGGTGCTTTCTTGTCGGCCGAATCAAGTTTCGCGGGAGACTTCTGCTTTGCGCCAAGGGTTTTTTACGACGGCGCTTTTGGAAGGGCTGCGATCGGGACAGTGTATGACTCTTAAGGGCTTAGACCGTTTTTTGAGCGATCGACTGCCTGAGTTGTGCGATCACCATTTGCGTCCAAAACAGGAACCTTTGATGGTGGTCAATCCTCCGGGAAAAGCCCATTTGGTAATTTTACCGGATGTTGCTGGGGTAGCAACTTCTGCTTTGGCGGGACGCAATGGCAGTATGACGGTTGATGCCGAGAGTAATGGTTTCGATCGCCCGCTAATGGGTGCGGCGACGGCTCAAATGGATTTACCTCCTGCTACTGGTAACTCTCAAGATGCCCAAACTGAGCCGAGTCGGACTCCTGTGCCAAATGTTGCTGGGTCTGCTGACAGGGGTGGCGATCGACCTAACTTGCAGAAGCCTGAAGATGTGGATAATGGGGCTTCGGACAAGTCGTTTTTGCAGCAGCTAATTTTGTGGAGTGGCGCTACGGCTATAGTTCTGCTGTTGGGTGTGTTTGTTACGAATAGGTCTATTTTCATCGGTCAGCAGGAAGGAAGCCCCAAATTGACGGCTGAGAATGCTCCCAAACCTTCGCCTCAAAAGTCTGGGCTAAAGCCTGTAACTCCTGGTGCTGGAGTGTCCCAGAAGCAACCCCTGGCTGTATCGGTAGACACTGCAAGTAAGCCCAAGCCGCAACCTTCTAGCCAGCAGGTTTGGGCTGAGGCGAAAACTTTACTCAAGAATGGTTCGGCTTCTAGTTTTAATAATGCCGTCAGAAAGGCTCGTTCGATTCCGCCTACAGATCCACTTTATCCCCAGGCTCAGCAGGATATTGAGCGCTGGAGTTTAACGATTTTGGATATAGCTAATGGGCGGGCTGCTAGGGGTGATTTCCTGGGGGCGATCGAGGCTGCTAAATTGATGCCTGATGCTAATAAGCCGATTTACAATCAGTCCAAAGAGGCGATCGTTCAGTGGCAGGATCTATCCAAGCAACAGCAATTAAATACTGCTTTGATATCTGCTGCTAAGACAAAAATCAAGCGAGGCGAGGCATCTTCTTATAGTAAAGCTATCGAGCAAGTTAACAAGATTCAACCCGGTGAGCCGAAGTATGAAGAATCTCAGCGTTTGACAGGAGAATGGAGCGAAACTATCCTGAAGATTGCTCAATTGCGTAGCTCTCAAGGGAAGCTTAAAGATGCTGTTGAAGCTGCGTCATTAGTGCCATCTGGTACCAAGAGTTATCAGCCAGCTCGGAAGGCGATCGCTGATTGGAAAAGCAAGCTGAAACAGAATAAAAAAGGTTGATTTAGGTACAATTATTCAGATTAGAGTTATGAATTGTGAGGAAATTAAGTAAAATTTCTAACTCACAACTCATAACTCTAATTTTAGTTATTTGAGCTTGTCTATCCCAACGCCCGACTATCAAGGGGCGTGTTTTTGTATTATAAATATTCCTAAAAGGCTATCAATTGCTCGATTGTACCTCCTATGAGAGATCGAAAGGCTATAATTTCTTACCATATAGGGAAGTCTAACAGACTCCTTCCCTCTTGGTTCTTCCTTCTTCCCTCTTCCTTCTTTCTTAGAAAAATGCTGGGTTATGGTAGTACCAGTAACAACACGTATGTCTTAGGTTATAGTTCAACCCAATTCATGTTGACGGATCTAAAAAACACAGGTTAAGCTGGCAGTGTCTCTCTGTAAAGGGGTCCATCGCTTTTCCAATCAGGGGTGTAAAATCCGGGGGGTCAAGCAGCTAGAGATAGTGTTGAACCAGGGCAATTGAGGAAATCAACATTAGCACTAAGTTCTGCTGTCTGGCTAGATGGGATCAAAAATTGTAACAGTTCTTAACTATAAAAAAAACTTTCAAAATTGCTAGTATAGTGACACTTTTGTTAGCAAAAACAGATAAAGTAAATAAAGTTGGCTAGCTTTACACACCACAATCCTCACCTTGGGGATCTGGAATCGATTTGATTCATAGATAGTGGTTTGAGAGTTACAATTGGAATCAAAGCATCGCTATTTAACAGAGTTCTCTACTTACTTTTACTTTCAGCTATGAACGTGGATTTTATCAAAGCCCAAGTCAGGTTACTACAGGGTGCAAGTTCATCGGAACGAGAAACCCTTATTAAAAACATCGGCGTCTGTGCTGGCGTTATCAGACCCGGAGAGTATGTGACTCCGCAGCGGAAGCACGCTATCACTCTCTGGTTGCAAACAAATGCTGTTAGACTCCGGCTACCCCAACTTCCTCTGGATTTGTCGGGACACAAGCCTTAAGAAAGATCGACAGAGATTGAAATGCTGTTCAAAATTTAGCTAAACTTCTGTTGGAAAAAGTAAAGCAAGTTCTGCCTGATGTTGAGACTGTGAAATCCTAGGAGGCGACTCCCCATAGTTAAGCAGTGAGAAAACATCAACTTACAGCGAGTAAATGCTGGTTAAGTTTCACAGAACGGATTATTGCTCAAAACCATAACCTGTGTTAATTGCTTTTAGATTGGAGATTCACGATTTATCTAATTTTGGATGAATTTTATATGTGTGGATCGGCTCGAAAATAATCCCTATTCAATAGGTATAAATATTTACCGGGGCAGAAATTAAACTGCCCCATACTTTTGAAAAAGGAGGGGGGAGTGTTGGCAAATCAATATAATAAACTGCTTGATTGACCTGAAATAATTTAGTTGGATTGAACGGCGGAATAAATTATATATTTTATGGCTATGGCTAAACGGAGAGACTTATTGAATTTAACTTGTTTCATGACATATTGATAGACAAAAAGACTGTGCAAAAAAAACAAAAATTTCCTTATTTAGTTGGTTCCCGATGGACAGCAAAGCAAAAAACTTGGGGGTGGCGGCATTTTCAAGTAGTCAACCGAAAAAACCAAGGTAAATGGGTATTTGCAGAAATGGTGGCGGCTTGCGATTCAAATGTCCGTTTCTGGCTGAATTCCGAACAGCTCAAAGATCGATCGCTGTGGCAAGCTGGATGGCAGTCCACCCAAGAACTAGAGGATTTAGAAGTGGCAGATTGACACTCCGGCCGCGTTTACGCGCAGGGATTCTTTTATAAAGCCCTCCTCCAAGGACGGGGCTTTAGACCCAATTTTCGGGTAAAATATTTGAGAAGAGAGGGCCTAGGGCTTAGGGCATGGGACTTAGTTAGTTCCTTTTCATAGAAGCAAATAAGGCTTCCCATTTGCACTCTCGTGTGCTTGGATAAGAAGTCTACAGTATGAGCACTTTCAAACTAAAGCTTGGTGGATAAGCAAAGGCGTAAAATAATGAAAAAAACTGTATCAGTCTTCGTGTGTTTGTTAATTACTGCTACATTGGGAGTTGGGGTTGCCCAACTGTCGATCGCCAATCCAGGAGTAGATCGTAGCAAAAATCAAGCGGCAAATATTGCAGAACCCGCAGCGGACTTATCCAATTTAGTCATTCCTTTACAAGACTTACCTCCGGGTTTTACAGAGCTTTCATCTGGGGCTGCAAATTTCAAAAATCAACTTAACCAGAACCCTAACTTTAAGCCAGCAAGTGTCTTCGCTTACCAAAAAATTGAGGAGAAGCAGTTTCAATTGCTGATCGGATTTACAACGCAACTGTCGGATTCGATGAAACGAGATCAGTTTGATGAGGAAATCAGTGCTGGGACTGCGGCTAAGGAATTCTCTCAAGGGTTAAATAGTAACAAAGAAATGCAGTTTACGAATCCTACTGCTTTAACTTTGCAAGACAAAAGTGGTGAGGTGTCCGCTGGCTGGAGAAGTCAAGGAAAATTACAAAATATACCAATTAATGTAGATTTTGCTATATTTAGGCGGGGAAAAATAGGGGCTTTTACGGCAATTATGTATATCGATGGTACTCAGCCAACTTTCACCATTAATGATGCAGCGCGCAAACTCGACAGCAGGATGATGGAATTGAAACCTGATTTAACTAAACCGCAATAAATGTGGCATTGAAATCGGTACAAAATGGTGTTTATTTTGAGTTATAGTTCTAGATGTGAATAGGTAGGAAAGCATCGTGCTAATGACATGAATATGGTTATTCCCAATTGCCAATTCCCAATTGCCAATTCCCCAATTCCCAATTGCCAATTCCCCAATTCCCAATTCCCCAATTCCCAATTCCCCAATTCCCAATTCCCAATTCCCAATTCCCCAATTCCCAATTCCCCAATTCCCAATTCCCCAATTCCCCAATTCCCGATTCCCAATTCCCAATTCCCCAATTCCCGATTCCAGATTCCCTAATGACTCGTTTAGCAACTACAATAGAAGCCATACTTTACCTAAAAGGTCAGCCCGTATCGATCGCAGAGATTGCGGAAATTGCCAAGTGCGATCGCACCGATGTCGAAGATGCCATCATCGAACTGATGTCGGACTCTGCTCACCGTGACAGTGCCTTAGAAGTGGTGGAAACACCTACAGGATACAGCCTGCAACTGAGAGAAGAGTTTGCCAGTTTAATGCAAACTTTGATACCTCCCGAATTAGGTATTGGAGCTTTGCGGACACTAGCGGCGATCGCCCTCAAAGGTGGCATCGCTCAGCCAGACTTAGTTAATTTAAGAGGTTCAGGTGCTTACCAACAAGTGCAAGAACTTGTCGAACTCGGTTTTGTCCGCAAACGACGACCAAGCGAAAGCCGCTCCTATTGGCTACAAGTTACCGACAAATTTCATCGGTATTTTCAAGTAGATCAATTGCCCAAACAACTACAAATTGACTTTCAGGCAAATTTGTACCCAAGCAATGACGAGTAGTTTAAACTAGAATGTAACAAGCCAGAAATTAAGAATCGCCAAATGGTTTTTCACCCTGACTTTGACCGGGACAATGCCAAACAAGCTACAGACAATCCACTTTTGAAGTACCTCCAACACCAATCCCCAGAGGTTTTAGATCGCGTTGCCAAGTCCGTCAGCCCAGAGATCAAAGAGATTATCTCTCACAACGTTCAAGGACTTGTAGGCATCTTGCCTTCAGACAATTTTAGCGTGCAAATTACTACCGACCGAGAAAACTTAGCGGGTTTGCTGGCTTCAGCGATGATGACTGGCTATTTTCTCAGACAAATGGAGCAGAGGATGCAGTTAGAAGAAAATTTGGCAAGCACCAGCTCGATTAAACCAAAGTCTGCCGACGGCAAATAAAAATTTGAACTGTTTGGGAAAGATGTTTGGAAAAAATCAGGATCAAACATGGGTCTAGTGCGATCGGGTATGAAAGTCATTCAAACTAAACCAAGAATCAAATTCATCCTCGATCGCCTGCGACTAGCCACCAGTCGAGTTTCCTGAAATGGGAAAAGCACCAGGACGCACTTTAACTTTCTGAGTTTGACCCTGACGATTGATTTCCATTTCCAGTTCTTTGCCTACAGCAGTATTTTCCACCCTTTCTTGTACGTCCCCTGGATTATCAACCGCAATTCCGTCAATTTTGGCAATCACGTCTCCCGGACGCAGGCCTGCTTTTTGAGCGGGGGAATTTTCCACAATGCGGGTCACCGCTACGCCTTTATCAAGGGAAATCTTAGCATTTAGCTGTTTGTTGACTTCTGCCTGTGTGGCGGGAGTCAAGCTCACCATTTGAATGCCGAGATAGGGATGTTCCGCTTTACCTTTGGCGAATAGCTGATCGGAAACTCGTTTGGCAGTTTCGATGGGAATGGCAAACCCCAAGCCCTGAGCATCGGCACGAATGGCAGTGTTGATGCCGATGACCTCACCTTGGTCGTTGAGTAGTGGGCCGCCAGAATTGCCGGGGTTGATGGCGGCGTCGGTTTGGATAAATCGGACTCGTTTGTCGGGGATGCCTACTTGGGAGCTCGATCGACCTGTAGCGCTGATAATACCGACAGTGACTGTATTGTCAAGACCCAAAGGATTGCCGATGGCGATCGCCCATTGTCCGGGTACGATATTATCCGATCGACCCAAAGCCACTAGAGGCAAGTCTGAGGCATTAATTTTCACCACAGCCACATCTGTCAGCAAATCGACCCCCTGGACTCTACCCTCAAACTCTCGGCCATCTTTGAGGGTAACTTTCACAGTCTCACTGCCGGAAACAACGTGAGCATTAGTAACTATCCGGCCATCAGAAGTGAGAATAAACCCCGAACCTGTACCCCGTTTAATTTTTTCTTCCGGTACTGGCAAATTATCGCCAAAAAACCTGCGAAACAAAGGATTTTTGAAAGCTTCCGGCACTTGATTGACGACTTTGCTTGATGCGTCAATCCTGACCACAGCCGGGCCGACTTTTTGGGCGGCTTCTGCAATAAAATTGGAATTGCCGCGATCGGGCTGTCGATCGGATGGGACTGGAGCAGACGCATAGGGCGGGATTTGTTGGCGTACCACGGGCAAAACCGAGCCAGTTTCCAGACCGTTTGGGCTTTGGAGATAGCGATTTCCCAACCATCCCATACCTCCACCGATCGATAGCAATGTCAGATAAAGGGTCAATTGTTTAAAAGATAAACTCATAAGAAGCTCCTGATACGTTTGGAAACTCAGTCACCAACAGTGCTGAGCTACTTACTTAACAACTCCCGTCGGATACCCAGAGGCTTTATAATACCTAGCCACAACTTGCCCAGTCTACATTTAGCTGGACATTGGTAATTTTGGTGTTTATTTCTTGTTTCATCCTAGCGTTAAACCGGAAACTTGTATGTCTCTGAAGTTCTAGAAGCAGTTTCAGCTAGAGCAGCAGGAGCCTGACGCTAGACCGCTTCGGCTAGCGTCAATCGATGGGGAACAGCTCAAGCTAAGCAATGGGTGAAGATTGCCTCCAAATAGGAGACATTTTGGAGACAATACAAAAGACATACAAAATGAGCACGGAGGGATTTGAATCAAAGCCTCGCTCTTGAATTACGAATTTCCGTCGTTCTAGGCATTTTTTGCACCCACTCTGAAAGTCCTGTTTTTGATTTGAGCGAACACTGAGCGACTTGCTGTAGGCTGAGTGCATCAGTCAAACTCAGCACTATCAGAGTAGGGAGCGAAAGATGAGCGAAAAGTCTAATCCTGTCACTGTAAGTACCACCGCAGACTACCTTGTTGGTTACGAGCGGATTCTAGACTACTTCAAGCAAGCACAGAAAGAATGTCCCAAGGGCGTAGGGCTAAAAAGAGACAGGAAGGGTAGCGGTGGTTACATAACACTGCAATTCAAGTTAGGTAACAAGCGGGTCAACAAAACCTGTGGTTGTTACCTGACGATGCAAGGTATTACTGATGTTCTGAGGAAGGCCCATCTAGTTGCTAGCGCTCTACAATCGTTCTCTAGCGAGAGTCAGTTTTTAGATTGGTATGACGATGTTATTTTGAACAAAAATGTGATCAAAAATGATTTGATGACGTTTGGTGAGGCCATAACAAAAGTAGAAAAAGAATACTGGGATGGGCGTACTAAACGCCGTCAGCAACGTGACAGGAATAATGCTAGTCATCAAAGTTCGTGGGGATGTGTTTACGGACAGTATTTTAAACTGTTGCCTGGTGATGCCATTGTAAATTCGGCAGATATTTTATCTATTATTTACACCAAAAAACAAGGCACTAAATGCTTTAAAAACTGTTTGTGTGCAATGAGAAAACTAGCTGAGACTATTGGCGATACTGAGTTGTTGTGCAAGCTGAAAGAAATTGATGGTACGCAAACAGAATTTAGAGAAGACCTTCAAACTTTATCAGTCGATGACTTTTTGAACCTTCGCAATCAGGTTCTCAGTGTTTCGGGTGACAAACGATATCATTTGGAATCGCGTAAAAGGTGGCTATGGGTATTTTCGATGCAGATGGTGTATGGTTTTCGGGTTCATGAAGTCTTTGCTATCCAGAATATTGACAAACCATTCAAGACAAAAGATGGTGTTACTATTCCGGCACTAATTGAACCGAATAATATAAAAATGATTGCCGTGGTCGGTGATAAGACATTACTAGACACGACAACAAAGACTGGCTACCGACTGTGTGTGCCAATGCTTCCCCCCACTCATCCTGACTTAATGGACTGGCTAGAAATTAAGTCTGGTAAACTGCCTGAGATTGGGACACTATCAAGTAACTCAAAGACAATTGCTGGACTATATAGTGACCGCGCACAAAATATATTGAGAAGGTGGGATAAAGGTTTTACCCAAACTCACGCATTACGCCATCTGGCTAACCTTAATGGTCAAATGGCGGGGATGTCTCAGGAAACAAGGGCTAAAAGTTTAGGGCATTCATTACAAATGAATGAAACAGTTTACAAGCGTCGTGCCAATACCGAAACGACAATTAACTTACTGACTCAATCCACAAAGGAAGCTATCCCTTTAAGTAGTGCAATTGGGGTTCTGAAACAGCTAGGTAGTGACGTGAAAAATATCAAACTGCTAGCCGCTATTTACGGGATTACACCCGACGAAGTGATGGGGTTACTCACCGAATAATTATCGACAAAACTTTACAACCGAACTGTTGACAGTTTGCTGGGAAGCTGCGATCGTATGTAACTAAGGAAGATTGATGCGCGACTGACAAGCACTTACAATGCTAGCCAAGTCACGACTTCCCCAAACCGTTTATCTGCAACGTTTGGAGCCTATAAATTATGCCACTTTCAGCCGATTGTCTTTGCGGACGATCGCAACTCTTAATGATTGAGTTGGCGGGGTTTTGCCATGACTGAACCCCCCATCAGCCACCGTCGCATTGACAAGCTCAAAGCGATCGCCTACGACCGCGGTTTCACCAATGAAGATGCCAAACAGTTCGGGAAACTCAGCAAAACTGCCACATGGGAGGCATTGCTAGAACTGTACCTAGTTGACGGTGAATCCCTTGAGACGGCGACTGTAGACAGTGTAGACAGTGTAGACACCAATAAAGTTGCAAGTGTAGACAGTGTAGACAAAACGTCTAAACCGCTTGACTTACAAGCTGTAGACAGTGTAGACACCCTCGACTGGACTAATGACGGTTCCTTTCCCGTCTGCAACTTTACCCGCCACAATTCCACATTCTTTGACTGGGTTGATTTTGGACAACTCATCGCACTTGTACTCGCTTCTGTGGGGGTATTTGTGCTGGCTATGTCCATGTGGCGACAAATCAACCCACTCAATCTATTCCCTAAAATCCGCATCAACATTCAAATAGGAGCCGAATATGGGACGCATGAACAAAATCTTTAAAAATGACGAAAAATCGGGCGGTTTAAGCCATGGTAGCCACGCTATTAACCATTCCACCGTTTTAGCCCCAACCAGTGCCGACGCAATCAGTCCGCTAAATCCGGGCAAGTTCGCAGCAAGTGAACGCTCAGTCCCCATCATCGAAAAACCCCGCTACTTCACAGAAGAAGAAGCCGACGCTATGAAGGCGCTAGCAAAGGAGAAAACTGAGGGCGCACGTCACGCCAAACGGGCTTATGAAGCTGCTGGCAAGATTGAGGAAGCCGATGCCAAGGTCCACAAACACCACCGCAAATATGAGGGTGTCGTAGCTGACAACGAACTCGTAAAAAAGCGCGCCGACGCACGTCTGGGTAAACACTTGCACGGCTTGCGTCCTGCTTACGCTCGATTAGGCATGGGTTTAGAACAAGCAGCTAGTAATGCCGAAAGTCGCATCAGCGAAATTAAAGCCAAGCTACAAGGGACAAAACCATGAGCAGGGCGATCGCACTTTTTAACACTTTTGTGAGTTGTGCGATCGCTTCCAGTTTCCTCTGCTGGATAGCGTCGCTCAATTTTAGACTACAGATTTTGGTGAGAGCCTTGTACCTAGTCCTAGTTCTGTGTTGGGTTCTAGGCTGGATACTAGACGACTGGCTGTGTTTGAAATTCCGCATCACACTCCTGGACCTGCAAGGGATTTTGGTTGCCGGGATAGCCGCTGTTTTATTCGGTTTGGGGGTGATGTTATGCAGATTTTGAAGGTTTGCGCGTTAACAACCTCTGGGTTAATCCTCTGGCTAGCACCGCCGTTCACCCTCAGCCGTAAAATTCCGCTGCACAATTGGGTCACTGGACTATCTCTGGCAGGCGGTTTTGCTTGCTGCTTTGAATCTCGACGGATTGCCCTCAAACTAGCTCAAGCCCAAGAGTTTGAGTCTATGCGTGAGGCTGTTGTCGTGGCTGATGCTGTTGATGAATTGGCTACCAGTGCTTATGTCTCCGAACAGCAGCGCCGGATGGAAGCCGAATCTATCCTAAACACGGTGGGTTCTGAACAAGTGGAACACCTAGAACGCTCTCTAGCCCTAAGTCACAGCCAAGATGACGGCTGGAGTTCTGAACGTTCAAATCAACTAGCCGAGAACGCCGATTCAGAACTTTTAGAACGGATTCTGGAACTACAGGCCAAGGGCTATGGCAAGGCAAAAATCATCCTTGAGTTGTGGGGCGTAACCAAGGGGGGTAGTTCTAAGTACAAAGCTGCTGAGGCTGAGTATAAGCGCTTGGTTGGTGAGTAAGACGGATGTATCGCTTTGTGCTGATTTTGGAAACCTATCATGCTTAACAACAAAATCCGTCCGAGATTTTGAACAAAATCCCCTTTGACTTGTTGGTGCTGAAATCCTTTCTGCAACTCGCTCGTCTAGTGCTTTTACCTTTAAACCCGACGAGTGAGTTTTGACACGTATTCGGTTCGTTGCCGAGACAAAAACCGTCTGAAATTGTCAAGCGCAATTTATCAATTAAAATGTTCGACATGGATGTGAAATGTATTTACGGGTTCATCGAGCGAGTCAAGCGCTGTCTCAAGCCTTTCTGGAATAGAGAGGCCGGAGAATCTCTTATGGAGTTTGGAGAACGCAGCCGAGAATGGCATCCGAGAAAGATGAAATTCTGGAAATACATTTGTTGCACAGTTCGGGCGCATATGTTGGCAGAGATAAAGCATCTCATTAACAAGCAAGAGAAAACTCCCAAAACTCGCATTGAGCTTGCCAAGGAACCTGTAATCAAAGACACCGACATCCAGTTGCCTGTTCGAGCAACCGATCGGGCCCCTCCGCTCTTCCCAATCTTTGTCCCATTACCTGACGCTGAAATAGGTGGCTGTGCTCGCAACGACAGCTTAATCGCACCCGCAATCTAACCCGCGGGGCGGTTCCTCCTGTGTCCTAAATCTTCAAAAAAAGTAAACGCCAAAAAACCGCTGTCTCTAATTGGAACCTAGCGAACAGCGGTCTTTGGTACATAAAGCGTCTTTTAGAGGCGCTAAAACCATGACTAAATCATACCCCACTGGGGAAAATTCCGCATTCCAAAATTCAACTTTTATCAGCCCAAAGCACCTTACCGAGTGGGTTGAAGGTTCAGTCGTATCAGAAGCGATCGCACGTCTCAACATCGAATCGCTAACCGCCAAAGAACTTAACGAACGCATCCAGCCCAAAGACCCCATCAAAACTGATGGCTGGTGGTGTCGCGGTGTTAATTGGCGGACTGGTGCACGCATGGGCAACTGTTACGGACAGGGCAAACCAGACAAGCCACATCAACCAGAAGGCTCTAAACCGCGCAAGTATCTCACAACGAGTGGCGGTGAACCCGATGCCATCTTTCTCTCAATGCCAGACAGACATTACTGGAATAAGGCTTGGAACGACAAGTCCATACCACGTCATTGGACGGAAGGAGCAAAAAAAGCTGGTGCTGGTTTGAGTCTTGAACTTGCTGTCATTGCGCTTACAGGGGTATGGAATTGGGGCAAAGACGGGGAACTAGCGCCCTTTGTCAAGGAGTGGGCACAGCCTGGAACTATCCACTACATAGACTTTGACTCCGACTATGCCAGCAACCCATCTTGCCGTACAGCCATTTTGAAGTTTGCTCGCTTACTAGAGGAGTGTGGATGCGAAGTACACATCACAGTTTGGGGCAGTCAGTTTAAGGGCATGGATGACTTCATCAAGGCTAAGGGTGGCGAGGCTTTCAAAGAAGCTGTAGCCAGCGCACCAACTCTAGCCAAGTGGGAGAAAGAACTCAAAAAAAGTGATCGCAAAATTGACTCTTTAAACCCTAATAATTCTCTAACTCCTCACCCGCGCACGCGAGAAGATGTAGTATGTTTGTCGTCTAACAGTAGTATAAGTGACTACATTCCAGACACAGCGCCGACTCCAGAGTTGAATTACGCACAAAAAGCCATTGAAGCGTTGTATTCAGGCACGCATTGGGTGTCGATAGGGGGACAACTTTTTGAGTTCACCGGCACCCATTATGAGTTGAGGTCTGAAGCCACTGAGAGGCGACGCATCCTGCACTGGCTGAGTACCTACTCTGAGTATGTGAAAGGGAAATACCGTTGCAACCGCGCCAATTCTGCCAGCGTCAATGAGGTTTATAACTATATGGTTTTGGCTGTGGCAGTTGACCCCAATACCATTAATCCCGATGGTTTGAACTGTGCCAACGGCGTTGTAAAGGTCAATTCAGATGGCACTCACTCGCTTGTACCGCATAACCCTAATCAGGTCTATACCTATGTCGGCTGCAAGTATGACCCCAATATTGACCCGACAGATTGCGATCGCCTTTTGGAGTGTTTGGAGCCGTCGCAACGAGAGATTTTTCTGCGGACTGCTGCTGCTGCACTCAACCTAAAACTTGTGCGCTCAAAGTTGACGGGGCGGGGGGTAAAAGGTTTGCTTTGCCATGGGGAAGGCTCTAACGGTAAAGACACTTTGCGCGCCGTCCTCGCAGCCGTTTACGGGAATGGGATGACCGGGAAGTCTTTGTCTGATTTCAAATCCTATGACACTGGTCGTAAGTTCACTCTGGCGGGGATTGAAGGAAGTATCTGTAATTGGGCTTCTGAAAATACGGCAAAAGTAGACCTAGACGGTATTCAGAGTCTCAAGCAATATATAACAGGAGACCCGATCGACGTTGAGCGCAAAGGTAAGGATAGTTACGAGTACAAGCCGACCGCTATCTTTTTTGCCAATTGCAACAAACTGCCTTCTATCACCGGGGGGACGGCCGCAATTGATGACCGTTATGGCATTCTGAGGTTTGACAAGACTTACGCCCGCAACGCTATAGCCTCCGAGGGGCAACTAGAAGCCGACCCACGGTTTAAGGATGACGAAAAATTTATTCTTGAACGAGTCGCCCCGGCGATGCTCAATAAATTGCTAGAACGTTTGCCATTACTGCTGTCCGAAGGTATCGATTACAAGGCAACCAAAGACGCAATGCAGAAGGCTCAAGAGGAGAGTCGTCACTTATGGCAATTCGTTCGTGATGCTGGTATTGAGGTACAAACTGGTGGCCGTATCTATATCAAGGACTTGTGGGAGCGATTGCTCGACTGGTATCAGGAGACGGGGACGCTGGAAGTCGAGGTGGGTGACGACAAACGTAAAGACAAGCTGATTTGGCATGACTTGCCCAACAAATACGACACGCCAGTGAAAGCCATAAATCAAGTGTTTGCAAGACTTTCAGAGATTTTTCCTAAGCTCCAGAAATTACGTTACAACGAGCGAGATGAAGTAGACAGGAGAGGGCAATGGTATCTTTCTGGAATTGGTTTTGGAGCAAACTTTGAAAAAAGTGCAAATATTGCTTCGCCAGCTTCGCCAGTAGATGTAGAGAGCGTTACAGCTTCGCCACTTGCTTCGCCATTTAATTCTGGCGAAGCAAGTGGCGAAGCTAGAAGTCTTATGCAGAGGGCTGGCGAAGCTGGCGAAGCAGTTTTGCCAACTTTTTCAGAAGTTTGCAATTTACTCTCAAAACTCACGTCTAAGTTCACTGATGATGAACGGCAAAAACTGGCAGAAATACTCACTCAACCTCAACCGGAACAGCCAACACCTCCAACACAGCCCAAGCGCGTAACCCTCAAAAAAGGTGTGCGAGTCCGCTACGTGGGTAACAACGCTGGCTGCGTAGCACAGTACGGAAAACTTGACCTTGTGGTTGATGAGGTTAAAAACCACCACGTTTGTTGTCTGAAGCCTGATGGCAGTTTTACGACTTGGCTCAACCCCCAAGACTTAAGGGCGATTCCTGACTAGGCAATGACCAAGGACTGACGGCTAAAATCTTATCCCCCTTAATTGGGGGATTTTTGTGTCTACAAATTTTGTAGACAAACTGTTGACACTGTAGACATCAATCGGTTATTGTAGACAAAGAATGTTTACAGGTGTCTACAATGAGTCAGAGTCAAGTTGTATCCTTCAGAGCATCCGGTCACTTTCTTAACTGGATAGAAGCCCAAAGGCTAGAGGGTGAATCGGTAAGTCAAGCTGCACAACGTATTCTCAAGGAAATATCGGGAGTGTACGGTGACTACAAGCTGTATATAACTAGCGGCAATCCTGTGTCTACGCTTCCCGCCGATGTGTCTACACTTCCCGCCGATGTGTCTACAAAAAACTCTCATGATGTCGTGTCTACAAACATTGTAGACATTGTAGACAAGGCTGTAAGTTCAAGTCTTGACCCTGTGATGGAGCGGATGGCCGCCATTGAGGAACGGCTGGGAAAATTGAGTGCCTGAGTGACGGCAACGATGAATCACTCAGGCAGGAATTGAAAGCGGCCAACAGGCAACTTGCAGAATGGGACAAAGAGCTCAATCAGTTACACGAGCGCAACGGCGATTTGGGGCTGAAGGTTCAGATGTTGGAGCAAGAACTCAAGGAAGCACGGCTCTCATGTCAGGAAAATAAAAACTCAGCTCCGGCAGTCGCAGAATTTCCCGATGCCGCCGATCTACTCAACCAGTTGAAAACCAGACGCAAAAAGTCCGGGGCAAACTTGGCGGATATAGAGGTGGTTTTGGAGATACTTGAAACCGACAGGAGCGAAATTTGAGCGGAAAATAGGACTATCGGTAATAAAATTAACCTAAAACCCTTGGCGTACAAAAGACATACAAAATGAGCACGGAGGGATTTGAACCCCCGACCCTCAGGACCGGAACCTGATGCTCTATCCACTGAGCTACGTGCCCTCAACTTTTTTGACTATATCACGTCTTGCCGAAAATAGCTAGTCCGATCGCAAATTCGGTCCCTAGCCTCCACATCCCTTAACAATCAAGCAATTACCTCCGAGTCGCCCGGATTCGTGCCCACGCACGCTGACTGACTAAACTAAATCTACCATTCCCCATCCACTAGACTCAACTAGCCCTTAAATAAAGTGTCTGGGGCATTTCTCTTAGTCACCCACTAAAAAATATGCCTAAATTGTCAAAATCATAGGACAATTGATACAATAACAGCCGATAACATCGCCAATACTAGATTTAAATTCGATCGGGGGTTGAGCATCTACCGCAGCGAATAACCACAAAACAATTACCTATAGCTAATTGCTCGTTGATGGCGCTGCTGTTAAGACAGATTGTACCAGGACTGTCCTAGATTAAGTTCACCAAACCTCTCAAACTTATGGTTTTTAAACTTTTAGAGAAACTTCCCCTGCGAACTGTACTGATAGTTCCCTTTGTACTGCAAATAGTCGGAGCCGTGGGACTCGTAGGATATCTTTCTTTTAGAAACGGACAAAAAGCAGTTAATAACTTAGCTAGTCAGTTGATGAGCGAAGTTAGTGCTCGCGTCGAGCAAAACCTCCAAATTTACGTCGCCACGCCCCATCAAATTAACCAAAGCAAGCTGGATGCAGTCAAACTGGGGCTGTTAAACATGGAAGATTTATCAGCTTGGGAGAAATACCTTTGGCGGCAAGTACAATTATATCCTTATATCAACTTTACATCCATTGGCAATAAAAATGGAGAATATAGAACCGGAGAAAAACTGTCCAATGGCTCCCTGATGATTAATATGTCAGGGGTATCTACTGGGCTTGACTTTTATTCTTACAATACTAACAATACAGGCGATCGCACTACAGTTGCTACTGTTGTCAAGTCTTTCGATATTCGCCAACATCCTTCCTACCAAAATGCGGCTAACGCAGGCCAACCCACTTGGAGCTCAGTTTACATTTCGTTTTTGGAACCGACATTAATTATCAGCGCTCTGCAACCAGTCTACGAAAAAGACCAACTGGAAGGAGTATTAATTACTGCCTTGCGCCTCGACCACATTGGTCAATTTTTAAACAGTCTCAAAATTGGGAAATCGGGACAGGCATTTATCATGGAAAGAAACGGCACGCTGCTGGCCACTTCCACTTCCGAAAAACCTTTCCGTACCAGAGGGAATAAAAAAGAACTGTTTAAAGCTGAAGAAAGTGTTGATCCTGCGACTCAAGCTACGGCAAAATATGTAGCAGCTCATTTTAGAGAATTAAAAACAATTCAAAATTCCTCTACTTTGAATTTTCAAATAGAAGGGAAACAACAATTTGTGAAATTCTTACCATTCCAAGATGGCAAAGGTTTAGACTGGCTAATTGTGGTAGTGGTTCCCGAAGCTGATTTCACCGCCGAAATAGATGCCAATACCCGCATGACGATTTGGTTATGTTTGGCTGCTTTGGGAGTAGCTGTAATTATTGGAATTTTAACTTCTCGATGGGTGACAAATCCTATTTGGCGCTTAAATACAGCAGCCAAAAACCTTGCCAAAGGTGAATGGAATCAAACAGTAGAAATTCAACGTAAAGACGAATTGGGAGAATTAGGCAAAGCATTTAACAGCATGGCTCAACAACTGCAACATTCTTTTGAAAATCTCGAAAATAGAGTGGAAGAACGGACGGCAGAATTAGCTGTAGCTAAAGACAAAGCTGAAGTCGCAAATCAAGCTAAAAGTGCCTTTTTGGCTAACATGAGTCACGAATTGCGATCGCCTCTCAATGCAATTCTCGGCTTTTCCCAACTCATGACTCGCAGCCAAACTCTATCGCGAGAAGACCAAGAAAATATGAACATAATTAGCAGCAGTGGAGAACACCTGCTCACCCTAATTAACAACGTTCTAGATTTATCCAAAATTGAAGCGGGACGCACTACCCTCAATCCCAAAAAAATAGACATTTATCGCCTGCTGTGCGATGTCGAAGATATGTTTCAATTAAAAGCAGATGACAAAAAATTGCAGTTAATTTTTGACCGCAGTCCCGATGTACCACAATACGTGGAAACTGACGAATTAAAATTGCGACAAGTCTTAATTAATCTGCTTAACAACGCTCTCAAATTTACTGATGAGGGTGGTGTATCGGTTAAAATTAGCAAGCAGGCAGAATTGGAAAGTTATCCGATATTAGAAGACTCAAAAAAAATCAAAACTCACCAAAGTAAAGATGTTCAAGATGCGGAATTAAGTTTGTATAAAAATCCTAATTTTGCCTCACCAATTCTCCTTGATGATTCAATCTCTGCCCCGGATTCAGTCCCCGTTAATTCTTCTTTGTTTCTGCATTTTGAAGTAGAAGATACAGGGAAGGGTATTTCCCAGGAAGAATTAGATCATCTTTTTGAACCTTTTGTGCAAACACAAACAGGGAAAGACTCCCAAGAGGGTACAGGATTAGGTTTGCCAATTAGTCGCAAGTTTGTTGAATTAATGGGTGGTGAAATGAGTGTCAGTTCCTCGGTGGGAAAAGGCACAGTTTTTCAGTTTGATATTCAAGTTATTGTGGTCGAACGGGCTGAAGTTGACAGCAAAAAATTAACTAGCCACGTGATTGCCTTGGAACCCAACCAACACCCCTATCGAATTTTGATAGTAGACGATAAACCGCTCAATCGCCAACTATTAATTAAAATCCTGAATCCTCTGGGATTTCAATTGAAAGAAGCCATAAATGGTCAAGAAGCCATTGAAATTTGGGACAGTTGGGAACCGCATTTAATTTGGATGGATATGAGAATGCCTGTGATGGATGGTTACGAAGCAACCAAACACATAAAAGGCACTGTCAAAGGTCAAGCTACTGCCATTATTGCACTCACTGCTAGTGTTTTGGAGGAGGAACGGGCAGTGATTTTGTCAGCGGGTTGCGACGCCTTTATGCGGAAACCTTTCCGGGAAGCCGAGATTTTTGATGCGATGCACAAACATATTGGAGTACGCTATATTTATGAAAATACAAAGGAAGTTAATGTGCTGAAAAAAAAGAATCGGGATTTTGAGATACTTACTGTGGATGCTTTCAACGGATTACCCCAGCAATTAGTAGCTGAGTTAAAGCTGGCCATACTCAATATAGATCTCGATTTAATAGATAGCTCGATCGCCCAAATTAGTTTACAGAATCCTTTACTGGCCAGTGCGATCGCAAATTGTATAGAGAATTTTGACTACGATCGAGTGTTGAATTTAATTTCTGAAACAAAATACCATGAATAACGACACGAATACTAACAACGGTAATATTTTAGTAGTAGATGATACACCAGCTAATTTGCGCCTGTTAGCGGGAATTTTGAATGGAAAGGGCTATAAAGTCCGCCCGGTCCCTAATGGCGAATTGGCACTTTCTGCCGCTAGGGGAATGCCTCCAGATTTGATTTTGCTGGATATTATGATGCCGGAAATGAATGGTTATGAAGTCTGTCAAAAAATAAAAGCAGATGAACGTACTCGCGACATTCCGGTCATTTTTATTAGCGCCATTAACGATGTGCTAGATAAAGTAAAAGCTTTTGCTGTAGGTGGTGTAGATTATATTACTAAACCTTTTCAAGTTGAAGAGGTGTTGGTGAGAGTGGAAACTCATCTGGCGATGTGTCAGTTGCAAAATAAACTCAAACAAAAAAATGAAGAATTAACAGTTGCTTTAGCACAATTAAAAGCCACTCAAAATCACTTGGTACAGTCGGAAAAAATGGCCGCGCTGGGACAACTGATTGCTGGGATTGCTCACGAAATCAATACGCCCCTAGGTGCGATTCGCTCGTCTATTGGCAACATTAACAATTTTTTAGATAATAATCTAGAAAGTTTGCCAGTTTTTTTTAAAGAACTTTCCGTCGAACGCCAGCAAGATTTTGTGAATTTAATGCACAATTCCAGCCAACAAGATTACTCTTTATCGACGCGAGAAAAACGAGAATTCAAAAGAGGCGTGAAGCAGCAGCTAGAGTTCCAAGAGATTGGTAATGCGGACAGTCTTGCCGGTATGTTAGTCAATCTAGGGTTGCAGACAGATTTACAATCGTTTTTGTCGCTGTTAAAAGACCCCGATAGCGAAAAGATTCTCAAGACAGCTTATGAGTTTTCTAGTATTCAGAGAAGTGCTAAAACTATCGCCACCGCTACCGAACGTGCAGCAAAAGTCGTGTTTGCGTTGAAAAGTTATGCGCGTTACGACTTTAATGGAGAAAAATTAGAGGTGAATATTGCTGAGGGAATAGAAACTGTATTAACTCTTTATCAGAATCAACTCAAACACGGTGTCGAAGTCATCAAAAACTATCAAGCCGGAGTGTCAGCGGTATGGTGTTATCCTGACGAACTCCATCAAGTTTGGACAAATTTAGTGCATAATTCTTTACAGGCGATGGACGATAAAGGAATTTTAATAATTGATATAGTACATGAAAATAACTGGGTAAAAATTAGTATTACTGATAGTGGTAAAGGAATTCCGCCTGAAGTATTACCCAAAATATTTGAGCCGTTCTTTACTACTAAATCTATGGGCGAAGGCAGCGGTTTAGGATTGGATATTGTGCGAAAAATAATTGAAAAACATCAGGGTAAAATAGATGTGGAATCGAGGCCTGCTAAAACTACATTTACAGTCTCTTTGCCGATAAATTTACCGGAGTAGGTAAGTCAGTTATTCGAGGGAAGTAAGCCCCTGTGAGATTGTATAATTGTGCAATCTTGCTTGCCGCTAGCGATAAATCAATCAGAATACTAAACTACAATAGAAAAATCACCATGGTTAAACCAGCTATTCTGTGTGTAGACGATGAAATATCCGTACTAGAAAGTCTGGAAATAGAACTGCAACAGGCTTTTAACGGACATTATCTCTACGAATTTGCTGAAAGTGCGGCCGAAGCACTGGAGATTATTGCAGAGTTATGTCAAGATGAGGTAAATATCCTGGTGATTGTCTCTGATTGGTTAATGCCTGGAATGAAAGGAGATCAGTTGCTGATCGAGATTCATCAAAAATATCCAAAAATTGTGACTGTGATGCTGACTGGACAAGCTGACAAAGATGCCATTGAACGTACCAAAAATCAAGCAAACGTCCATGCTTTATTAGCAAAACCTTGGAACCATCAAGAATTAATTGAAGCGATTAAGTCTGGTATAGGAAGATTATGAAAAAACCAGTCATTGTTTGTGTAGATGACGAGCCGACTATACTAAATAGTCTGGAAATAGATTTGCTCAAAGCCTTTGAAGATAAATATTTAATTGAAACGGCAGAAAGCGGTGAAGAAGCCTTAGAGTTACTGTCACAATTACTGGCAGATAACTATGAAGTTCCTTTGATTATTTGCGATCAGATTATGCCGAATATGAAAGGAGACGAACTACTAAGAAACGTTCATGCTATATCTCCGAAATCTCTGAATATTATGCTGACTGGACAAGCTGATTTGGAAGCAGTTACTAATGCTATTAACTATGCCAAATTATATCGTTATATCGCTAAGCCTTGGCAGCCTGACGATTTGAAACTAACAGTGACAGAGGCTATATATAAATATTTTCAAGAGAAACAACTTGCGGAAAAACAAGTAGAACTTCAGGAGATGAATCAGGAATTAGCAAAATTAAGTCGCAAGCAGGCAAGGTTAATTGCTACACTCCACGAAAACGAAAGTCGCTTGAGGCAATATTTGGAAGCGATGCCGTTGGGTGTGTGCGTGCTGGATGCCAGCGGTCAATCTTTTTATGCAAATCAGAAAGCGCGGGAGATATTTGGCAAAGGAACTGTGCCGCATATTAATTCTGAGCAAAAAGCAGCTATTTATCAATTTTATAAATCTGGAACTAATGAGAGATGTCCTGTAGAAGAATTGCCCATTATGCGCGCGCTTAGAGGCGAAAATGTGCGGACGGAAAGTGTAGAAATTCGTGCTGGGAATAAAATTATTCCCATTGAAAGTTGGGCGACTCCAATTTATGATTCTCTAGGGGAAATTTCTGATGGGATTATCGCTTTTACTGATATTACGGAACGGAAGAAAGCGGAAGCTGCGTTAATTCAAGCTGAGGAGAAGTATCGCAGCATATTTGAAAATGCTCTAGAAGGTATTTTTCAGACTACGACAGACGGACATTTTATTAGTGCTAATCCGGCTCTGGCTCAAATCTATGGCTATGATTCGCCAGCAGAATTGATAGCAAGTGTTAATGATATTGAGCACCAATTGTATGTAATGCCGAATCGCCGTCAAGAGTTTCTGAATTTGATGAAAAACCACGGTACTCTATCTGAGTTTGAGTCTCAGGTTTACTGCAAAGATGGTAGGATTATTTGGATTTCTGAGTATGCACGCACTATTTTTGATGGGAATGGTGAAGTGCTTTACTACCAGGGTTTTGCGGAGGATATTACTTTGCGAAAAGAGGTAGAAATGGAACGGCTCAGGTTTACCAATGATTTGGAAAAAGCTTTAGTAGCAGAAGAAAAGTTAAATGAGGAACTGTCAGAAAGTGAAAATCGGCTGACTCAATTACTGGAAGCGATGCCGGTGGGAATATTTGTCGTAGATGCTAATGGAAAACCTTGTTACATGAATTCTGCCGGTACAAAGATATTTGGTCAAGGTTTAGTTTGCGATGTTATTCCTGATAAGTTACCAGAAGTTTATCAAGCTTATTGTGCGAGAACTAATCAATTATATCCTATGGATCGCCAACCGGTGATTCGGGCCCTGCGAGGAGAAGTTGTGCGTGTTGATGATGCGGAAATTCACCGCCCGGATCGGATTGTGCCGATCGAGGTTTGGGCGACACCAATTTACGACGAAGGAAAAAATATAGTCTATGCGATCGCAGCATTTCAAGATATCACAGAACGTCAATGTGTAGAAAAAGAGCGCCGTCAATTCACAGACGACTTAGAAAAAGCCCTAGCAGCAGAAGAAAAATTAACCGATGCTTACGGGCGATTTGTCCCACACGAATTTCTGTATTTTCTGGGATATGAAAGTATTTTAGAGGTGAAATTAGGGGATCAGGTACAAAAAGAAATGTCGGTGCTATTTTCAGATATTCGTGATTTCACAACACTGTCTGAAACTATGAATCCCGAAGAAAATTTTAAATTTATTAATGCTTATTTATCGCGGATGGAACCCGTAATTACTGATAATTATGGCTTTATTGATAAATATATTGGTGATGCGATTATGGCATTGTTTGATGGTAGTGCAGACCATGCTGTGAAAGCTGGAATTGTCATGCTAGAGCAACTAAATGAATACAATACTACTCGCACTCAACCCGATCGCCAGCCGCTACAAATTGGCATTGGCATCAATACAGGTTCTTTAATGTTGGGGACTGTTGGGGGGCAAAATCGGATGGATAGTACGGTGATTAGTGATGCAGTGAATTTAGCCTCCCGCATTGAAAATTTGACGAAAGAATACGGAGTATCGATGTTAATTACTCACCATACTTTTATCCAGTTGGAAGAAGTTTATGATTTGAGGTTTGTCGATCGCGTCAAAGTTAAAGGTAAATCGCTACCGATCGCAGTTTATGAAGTATTTGAGGCGGATGGGCCGGAGTCGCGACAGAAAAAGTTAGAGACAAAACCCATCTTTGAAAAAGCTTTGGTATATTATCATAGCAACAGGTTTGTAGAAGCTAGAGAATTATTGTCTGCCTGTCTGCAACACCATCCTACAGATAGTGTAGCTCAAATTTATATGAAGCGGTGTGTCAAACTAGCGATCGCCACTGTGTGACTAAAGAAAGGCTATATTCTATTTAAACGGGCAGACACACAGAGACTATGGTTGATTGATTGGGGGAACTTTCTATTTTTAAGTTTCCGCCATGTAATTCTGTAATGCGTTTTGCAATTGCCAAACCTAATCCCAAACCTGCTTGCTGGTAAAGTTGGCGCTCGAATTGCAGATAAGCTTCGATTTGTGAAATTTGCTCGGCCGTCATACCGCGTCCTTGGTCTTTCACCGACAGAATAAAGCTCTGATTTTCCACCCAAACACTCACAAAAACTGGTGTTCCTTCTTCAGAAAATTTGAAGGCATTGTCCAGGAGTTCTTCAAGAACTTTTGTCAGCTTAATAGAATCTATTGCTACCGATGAATTTTGCAAGCTTAATTTTAAATCGTCTATTCTATTAGCCAGCTTTGCTTGCTGCCGCGCTTTTTCCGATAGCAAAGATTCTACGCAGCTAAATTGACTGTTTCGCATCTCCTTAATTAATTCTGGATTGGTTGCTGCTATTTCCAGCTCTGTATATAGCAAAAAATTCTGAATTAGTCGGTACAAGCGATGGCCAGAACTTTGGATATGACCGATCATTTCTAAGATATCCGATTCCTCAAAAACCTTATATTCAGACAATATTAGTTCGGAAAAACCGAGAATTGCATTCAAAGGAGTACGCAATTCGTGAGGTAGGGACGTACTAATATTGGAACGTAAATCGTCAAGTTTTTTTTGGGATTGACTGCTAATTGCTTTGTGTTTTTCCAGTCTAATAGCAATAGCTTTTAGCAATTCTTGGGGCGTACAAGGTTTGGTGATGTAATCATCGGCTCCGAGTTCCATCCCTAGGCGAATGTCTGTTTTTTCAGCTTTTGCTGTGAGAAAAATAAACGGAATTGTTGCAGTTAAAGGCTCAGATCGCAATGCTTTGAGGACACCTTGACCGTCAATTTCTGGCATCATCATGTCGCACAAAATTAAGTCCGGCATCTGTTCGATCGCCATTTCGATACCGACTTGACCGTTAGCAGCTCCTAGGGATACAAAATTCTCGGCTTCTAGCAAGTCTAAAATATTTTCTCTAATCGCTGCTTCGTCTTCAATTACCAAAATTTTTGCCATAGTTATTTCTCCGCTGATTGATTGTAGTTACTTTTTTAATTGATTCTGTTTTTTAATTGTGTGTTGGTTGAGTCTTTTTTCCAGGAATTAATTAGCTATTTTTGTCGGAATTATAACTTAAAGGTATGGTGATTTTAAAATTTGTCCCTTTGCCTTTCTGACTGTGCATGACTATCTGACCACCGTGGAGTTCTACAGCTCTTTTTACAATTGCTAAACCGAGACCTGTTCCCGAAATAGTGCCGACATTTGTGGCGCGGTAAAATGTTTCCCAAATTCGCTTTTGGTCGGATTGGGGAATCCCGATACCTCGGTCTTGAATTTGAAAAATTACCTCTTTATTTTGAGTTGTTATGTGTAAATCAACTGAGGTTCCGGCTGGGGAATACTTGAGGGCATTTGAGAGTAAATTTCCCAATATTTGCCTCAGTAGTTTTTCATCCATTTCAGCTTTGGTGTTGTCGCCGGAGACTATCAAGGCGATGGGGTGTTGGTTGCTATCATTTAGTTTTTGTTCTTCTATAATCTGAATGGAGAATTTTTCTAGGTTTAAGGAAACTGGTTTAAACTGTAGTGTATTGGCTTCGATTTTACCTACTACTAGGATATCTTCTAATAATTCTGTCATGCGTTGAATCGCTAATTGAATCCGCGCAAAATGAGTGGATTTTTTCTCGCTCGACCAATTAGAACTGTAATCTTGCAGCAATCCAGCGGAAAATTGGATTGTTGTCAGGGGGGTGCGAAACTCATGGGAAACCATGCTCACAAATTTAGCTCTGAGCTCTGAAAGTTCCTTTTCTCGTGCGAGTGTTTTGATAATTTCGGCTGTCGCGAGCTTGCGATCGCTAATATCCCGTGCTTCAGCAATCAGCAGCAAAACTTGTCCTGTGTCATTTTTGACTGGCTTGAGGGAGAAATCAACGGTCACAATTTTCCCGCTGTTGCCTAATAAGTCAAGTTCGCTGCGAAAAAACTCACCTTGACTAGCTTTACTGATTCCTTCTTTTAATTGTGCTTTAGCATTGGGTGACTGTTGCCAAATCGGCTGTTCCCAAATCGGGTAGCCCACAATATTTTGCGATCGCATTCCTGTAAACTCCAGAGCTGTCTCGTTAACTTCCAGCACAATTCCATCGGGAGTCAGCAGCTTTGTGAGTTGAAATGAGGAGTCAAAAATCGCCCGAAAACGTCGCTCGCTTTCCCTGAGCATTTGAAAAGTTTGGGAACGTTCAATAGCGTAACGGATTGTGCGCACTAACAATTGAGTAGTAATTTGACCTTTGACTATGTAATCTTGAGCACCCAAGCGCACAGACTTGAGTCCAACGGCCTCATCATCCCAGCCTGTCATTACCACCATTGCCGTATCCGGGGCCACTTCTCGCAACCGAGTTAGGGTTCCCAAACCGTGGCTATCGGGCAAAGAAAGGTCAAGCAAAACTAGATCGAAAAATTGTGTGCTCAGATGTGAGATCGCCGAGTGTAGGAACTCAACGCACACCAGTTCCCACTCGACTCCTACAGATGCTTCTAACAATTCTGCAAGCAAATCAGCGTCAGTCGGATTGTCTTCTACCAACAGAATCTTAATCCACATAGCTTTGATGTTATTTATCCTCAGATTGCCACGGGGCAAATACGATCTTAAACTATTTTGCTTTACCCTTCTATTTCAATACTCCGGACAGTTTTTTTGGCCGCAACAGAAACCCGCATTCTACCGTTAAGATTTCACCTGCTGAGGAAGCTGGAACCCGCATTCTACCGTTGGTGATTGAAAACTGTCCGGACTATTGTTCCAGCTAAACCAGATTTATGCAAAAAAAAAGGGGCTGGCCATAAGCCCACCCCCAACTCAATTATGCTGTGGCTATTAGCCCAACAGCGCTTGAGCCTTAGCTACTACATTCTCAACGGTGTAGCCAAACTTTTCTAACACAACGGGGCCTGGTGCAGAAGCGCCGAAGGTGTCGATGCTGACGCTATCGCCTTCACCACCGACATAACGTCCCCAACCAAAGCTACAACCAGCTTCCACAGCCAAGCGCTTGGTAACAGTTGTTGGCAGTACGGATTCGCGGTAAGCTGCATCTTGTGCATCAAACAATTCCCAGCAAGGCATCGAAACTACGCGCACTTTATTGCCGGCGGCGCGCAATTTTTCGGCCGCATCAACGCAGAGGTATGTTTCGCCACCGGTGCCGATTAAAATGATGTCGGGAGTGCCACCGTCATCAGACAAAATGTAAGCGCCTTTGGCTGTTCCTTCCATCGAACTTCCGGCCAAGTTAGGCAAGTTTTGACGAGACAAAGCCATTAATGTTGGGACTTTCCGGTTTTCAATGGCTACTTTGTAAGCACCGGATGTTTCATTTCCATCAGCAGGGCGGATCACATACAAATCGGGAATCACGCGCAAAGAAGCGATGGTTTCTACTGGTTGGTGAGTCGGGCCATCTTCGCCCAAGGCTACGGAGTCGTGAGTCATTACATAAATGACACCAGCTTCCGAGAGTGCAGACAGGCGAATTGCGCCGCGCATATAGTCAGCAAATACTAAGAAGGTAGCGCAGTAAGGAATCAAACCGCCGTGGAGAAGCAAGCCGTTGGCGATCGCCCCCATGCCATGTTCCCGCACGCCAAACCGGAGGTTACGTCCTTCGTATTGACCTTTTTGGAAGTCTTTTTCGCCCTTGAGCAAAGTCATGTTAGAAGAAGCCAAATCAGCGGAACCGCCGATCAGTTCAGGTAACACAGCAGCCAAAGCATTCAAACATTTTCCAGAATGATTCCGACTCGAATCTGCCTTATCTTCTGGCTTGTATGTCGGCAAAACTTTGTCCCAACCTTCGGGAAGTTTGCCAGCAACAGTGCGCTCGTATTCTGCTGCTTCGGCGGGATATGCTGCTTTGTAAGCATCAAAAGTTTGCTGCCATTCTTGTTCGGCCTGTGCACCGCGATCGCACGCTTTGCGGAAGTGAGCCAAAGCATCATCAGGAATTACAAACGGCTCATATTCCCACTTCAAGAAATCGCGAGTTGCTTGCACTTCAGCGCCACCCAAAGCAGCACCGTGAGCACTATAACTATTGCGCTTGTTGGGAGAACCGTAACCAATAATTGTGCGGACTTTAATCATGGACGGTTTGTCCGTGACTTTCTTAGCTTCTTCGATAGCTTTGTGAACTGCTTCGAGGCTAGTATCTTGGTCTAGAGCGTCATTGTCTACAGTAATGACGTGCCAGTTGTAGGCTTCAAAACGCTTGCCGACATCTTCAGTAAAGGCTAAGTTTGTGTCACCTTCGATCGAAATGTGGTTGTCATCATAGAGGGCAATTAATTTGCCGAGTCCGAGGTGTCCGGCCAAAGAACAAGCTTCGCCAGAAATGCCTTCCATGTGGCAACCATCACCCATGATGACGTAGGTGTAGTGGTCAACAATTGTGTTGTCGGGCTTGTTAAATTTAGCTGCGAGGTGAGCTTCTGCCATTGCCAAACCGACGGCGTTAGCAATGCCTTGTCCGAGAGGGCCGGTGGTAACTTCTATGCCTTCGGTGACGAAGTTTTCGGGGTGTCCGGGGGTTTTGGACTCCCACTGACGAAATTGCTTGATGTCGTCGAGGCTGACGCTATCGTAGCCGGTCAAGTGCATGAGGGCGTACTGTAGCATACAGCCGTGGCCGGCGGAGAGGACGAAGCGATCGCGATTGAACCACTTGGGGTTTTTGGGGTTGAACCGCATAAACCGATCCCACAGCACAAAGGCCATAGGGGCAGCGCCCATCGGCAGTCCTGGATGGCCTGATTTTGCTTTTTCTACCGCATCGATGGCCAGAAAGCGGATAGAGTTGATGCAGAGTTCTTCGAGTGATTGGGTTGCAACAGCCATAATTGTGGTTTTGATGTTTATGGAGTGAGTGTGTGTGGTCGATTCTGGCAGAGGTGCGATGAGTCGAGTTCGATCGACGATCGTCTCTAGTGGTCAGATTCTGTGGAACTGCCGTGAGGCTGCACTACAGATCATCTCACCACTTGGACTCGATATACAACTTAATTTTTTAATATTTTGCCGTCTTTGTGCTCTTGAGTCTGGGCTGTTGACTATTGTCTGTTGACTGTTGACTCGTTACCCAACTCTGCCTGGGAATGAGAAAAAATCCCTCAAACCATTGCTATTACAGGATTTTTTAAGTTTGTTATTCCCTCTTCCTGAATTTCCCCCCTAGGGGGGGGCAGGGGGGGGTTCTTCTTCCTGGTTCCTGGTTCCTTCTTACTTCTTCCTTCTTGCTTCTTCCTTATTCCTTCTTCCTTCTGCTATATTTGCAATTTTAGTCAGGCAATAACGAATGACTCTCAGTGAAGCCGAAGTCCGCAGTCAAAAAGTAGACGAACTGCGATCGCAAGGCATAGAACCGTATCCCAGTCAATCCTACGCGCGATCGCACACAACCTTGCAAGTTCGCGAATTATTTAGTCAGCCGGGAAAAGAACTCCAAAATGGAGAAAGCGACCCCGAAGAAATTTCCCTGCGAGTAGGGGGCCGCATCACTTCCAAACGTGACAGTGGCAGCATTTGCTTCATCGATTTAAAAGACGCCACAGACAAAATTCAACTCAAAATCGAGAAAAAAATAGTCACAGGCGAAGTCGGTTTAAGCTTCAAGCAAATTCAAAAATTGCTCGATGTCGGCGATTTTGTTGGTGTCGAAGGCATCGGCTGTCGCACTCAAAAGGGAGAACTTTCGATTTCAGTGCGCCAATTCACGCTGTTATCAAAAGCTACTATCCAATTTCCCGACTCTTATTACGGAATTAACGACCCCGAAGTTTGCCGTCGCCACCGCGAAATGGATTTAGCTAGCAACCAAGATGCTTTCAACCGTTTCATGCTCCGCAGTCGCATCGTCTGGAACATCCGTTCCTATCTCTGGAAAGCCGATTTTCATGAAATAGAAACCCCGACCCTGCAAGCAATTTACGGTGGTGCTGCTGCTAAGCCCTTTGTCACTCACCACAATGCTTTGGATGTGGACTTGTATTTGCGAGTCGCTCCAGAACTGTTCCTGAAAAGAGCAATTTGTGGAGGTTTTGAGCGAGTATTTGAACTAGGAAAAGCTTTTAGAAATGAGGGGATTGATAGCACCCACAATCCTGAGTTTACCTCCATAGAAGTTTACCAAGCTTATGCAGATTACTTCGACATTTTAGCAGTGGTAGAAGATGTCATGTGTAGCGCTGCTCAGGCTGTACTTGGGGATGTCAAAGAAATTGAAAATCAGGGACAGATGATTAGTTTAGAACGCAAGTTCGACTACAGCGAAAAATATCCCAGTTTTAGCGGCCTGCACTGGGAAGTGAAAACGATGGTGGAAGCTGTCAGAGACGAGTTTGGGTTGGATTTTGATAGCTTGGATCTCGAAAGTGCGATCGCCTCTGCAACTAAACTAGAATTACACCTTTCTAAATTAGAACAACAGAGTTTAGGCTACGTGCTCTACGCTGTCTTTGACAAATTAGTTGTGCCAAAACTAATTCAGCCAACTTTCATCATTGACTTTCCCGTAGAAGTCAGTCCCCTCGCCAAAGGACATCGCAGCAAACCTGGATTTGTCGAGCGTTTTGAGTTATTTATCAACGGGATGGAATACTCGAACGGCTTCTCAGAATTGAACGATCCGAAAGAGCAAAGAAAGCGGTTTGAGGAACAATTAGCACAGAAAGATGCAGGGGATGATGAAGCGCATCCAATGGATGAAGACTTTATTCAAGCCTTATCTTTAGGAATGCCTAATTGTGCGGGTATGGGAATCGGTGTCGATAGATTGGTGATGCTTTTGACTAATACTCAAAGCATCCGCGATGCGGTGATGTTCCCGACAATGCGGCCTGTCAAAGATTGATTGGTAAATCTTGTACGGGCGGGTTTTACCAACAATATCTAACTCCAACAAACAATCTCTATAAACCCGCCCTAAAATCTTGTAGGGGCGGGTTTTACCAACAATATCTAACTCAAAAAACAATCTCTATAAACCCGCCCCCACCCACAAATTAGTAAATCTTGTAAGGGCGGGTTTTACCAACAATATCTAACTCAAAAAACAATCTCTATAAACCCGCCCCCACCCACAAATAACCTACATCAATTGATTTATCTTTGGCTGTGGGCGGGTTTATTTAAATCGTCAATTATTGGCTGATATTTTTGGTGAAACCCGCCCCTACAATTATGGGATTTACCGTTGGGTGTGGGCGGGTTTATTTAAATTATCCATTATTGGCTGATATTTTTGGTGAAACCCGCCCCTACAATTATCGGATTTATCTTTGGGTTGAGGCGGGTTTATTTAAATTATCCATTATTGGCTGATATTTTTGGTGAAACCCGCCCCTACAATTATCGGATTTATCTTTGGGTTGGGGCGGGTTTATTTAAATTATCCATTATTGGCTGATATTTTTGGTGAAACCCGCCCCTACAAGCCTAAATTTAACAGATTTGATTTCACCGCATAAACGAACCGACAACACCGTTCATATCCTCAGCCAAAGGATTTCCCATAGCCTTAAACTTCCACTCGCTACCTTCTCGATAAACTTCTCCCATTAACATATTTAATTTCCCCTCATAGGAAGGGTCATTTGACAAACGATAGCGAGCAATTTCTTTCCCAGTCGCATCCAAGGCTCTCACAAAAGCATTTTCTATCATGCCAAAATGCTGTTTTCTGTCCTTAGCATCATAAATATTCACTCCCAAAACTATTTTGTGATATTCTTGGGGTAAAGCATTCAATTTGACAACTATTTGTTCGTCGTCCCCATCTCCTGCCCCGGTGAGATTGTCGCCGGAGTGAACAACTGTTTTATCCTTTGATTCCAAATGACCGTAATAAATTACATCGTCTTTGTAGTTCTTTAATTTACCGTTTTCTCCTAATAAAAGAGCGTAGGAATCTAAGTCGAAATTCGCCCCGCTGCTTCTACCGAAAAGACCTTTGCTAGCTTTCGACACATCCCATCCCAAAGCCATTGTCAGCCTTGATAAATCGTATTCGCTTTTGCTGAGAATGATTGATTGTCCTTTGGTCAAATTGATAGCCATAGTTTTGTGATTTGGTTAAGGTAAAAGTCAAGTTTCAAGATTGTCAAGCAGGAGATTTGATTAGCCTTTGAGGGCTAACTATAGGGTAAGAGATTTTTGAGTCGTGCTGATTTTACCCAATTGGGATATTCTGTTGTCAGCAAATCGTATAATTCCTCGTCGGCAATACTTTCGGGGTCTTCTACACTGAAGAAATCGGCGTTGTCTAGGTGGCGATCGCCCATTTCATCAAGTTGCTCCAAAAATCTAAAATCGCTCGCTGTAGCCCTAGAAAACCAGCCGCCAACGCCCTTATTTTTGACATCTTTTTGCGATTTGCCGATCGCCATAAACTGCCAAAATAGAGCCTCATAAGATGACCATTGTAGCTGTTGTTTGGTTGCCGACTCGTCCGTAGTAGCTCCATCAGTGACAAACATCACATACACAGGCTTATCGGCGCTAATAGGTGCGTAGCGACTACCATCGCGAGAATCGTGAAAATAGAAACTTCTGATTTCCTGCATCACTCTACCATAATAAGTACCTCCTTCTAAAGGGTATCGCTTCAGTATATGATGGATGAAGTTGGGGAAATTGTCGATCGTCATTTCCCCCGCATAGTAAGAGTTGATACCAAACAAAAATATATCGATCGCTGCGTTGTCATCAAACCGACATCCCAAAGCCAAAATTTTCTCAGCCAAACGCTGAATTTTTCCCGCACTGTACAGCGAAGACATAGAGACAGAAATATCCAAGCACAGCGCTACCTTAGCATCATGATTGGTGAGATTTGCTTTCTGAAGGGAGATATCGGCCTTCTTAACTAGATTGAAAATGTGCGGCGCTTTTTCCTCCAGTTTTTTTTCTAAGACTATAGCTTTCTGACTTTTGTTACTCACTTGGGGAGTTGCTAATTCAGTTATTGCTAATTCTGGAATTTTTAATTCAGGAATCACTAATTCAGGAATTTTTAATTCAGTAGCTGCTAATTCATTTATTGCTAATTCTGGAGGAGTAAAAGCTGAATTGTTTAGGTTAGTTTCTGGTTGATTATCTTCCTGTTTAAGCTCGACATAATATTTATCTACAAAACTTTTCAAGCCAGCATTGTATCCTTGTCCGACAGCCTGAAACCTCCACTTTCCGTCTTTTTTATATAACCTGCCAAACTCGACTGCTGTCTCTCGTGAAAAATGCTCTTGGAGATTGTAGCAAGCAAGTTCGCTATGGGTTTCGGAATTGTAAAGTCTAATAAAACCATTGTGGATTTGGCTAAAGTTTTGATTTTTTGCCTGTGCTTCATGTATGGTGACGACAAAAATAATTTCTTGAATTGCTGGACTTATTTTATGCAAATCTACATTTATCGTCTCTTTGTCTCCTTGGTCTTTCCCAGTTTGGTGATTTCCTAAGAGGTGTACAGAGTCATCGAGGGAACGCAGATTATTGTAAAATACAAAATATCTTTCATGGGGAATTTTGCCATCTGCGCCCAACATAAATACAGAAACATCTATATCATAGTTGTCTCTGGTTGGATTCATTTGCCATCCGATGGCAAATGACACTTTTTGTAAATTAGGATTGGCTGGAAAAAGATTAAATCTTTCGCCCTTACTTAATTGAATTCCCATTAACTTTATCCTGTAATTAGTAGCATTTAAAATCAAGGGAAATATTCATGATTTTTCCGAATTTTCCCTTGATTTATTTAGCTGGATGCGATCGCCCTTTTATCCGGCATACTTGTCTACAAAGCTCTGCAAACCTGAATTGTAGCCTTGTCCAACAGCTTGGAACCTCCACTCGCCATCTTTCTTGTAAAGTCTGCCAAATTCCACCGCAGTCTCCCTAGAAAAATCCTCATCCAAATCGTACTTAGTGACTTCTGTGTTAGTAGTAGTGTCGTAAATTCTGATAAAAGCATTCCGCACTTGGCCGAAGTTTTGCCTCCTCGATTCCGCTTCGTGAATGGTGACAACAAACACAATTTCTTGCACCGCCGGATCGACTTTGGTTAAATCGACTGTCACTGTTTCATCATCGCCAAATCCTTCTCCGGTTCTGCTATCTCCCAGATGAACTACAGAAGTATCTGGTGACTCTTTGTTGTTGTAAAAAACAAAGTATTTTTCGCTGGGAATTTTAGCATTGGCACCTAACATAAACACGGAAGCATCTAAATCAAATGCTGCGCCGGTGTCGGTAGCGTTGGTATCCCATCCCAAACCAATCCCAGCACTTTTTAGCCCCGGTGCTTCTTTAGATAGATTGATTCTCCCGCCTTTTTCTAAGTTGATAGACATTTGCTCTCCTATTGACAATATCACTGCGGTTACTACTGACATCTTGCACCAATATCAATCAGGGGCTTTTTTGTGGGTGCGGGCGGGTTTATTTAACCTGTCTGCACCATGAGAAAACTTTTGGTGAACCCGCCCCTACAAGCTTTTGATTTGCGGGTGCAAGATCTCAGTTACTACCAATTATATCAAGTGTTATAGTAAGTTCACAAATTGCTTTTGGTACTCATCCTCGCTCATCAGTTCTGTGGTGCTTTCCACCCTGTCTAAAAACACGATGCCATCTAAATGGTCGTGTTCGTGCTGAAAAATCCTAGCCACAAAATCTGTCAATTCTTGTTGATGGAGTTTGCCATCTCTACTGGTGTATTCAATTTGAATCGATCGACTTCTCGGCACCAATCCCCGTATCCCCGGAATGCTCAAACAGCCTTCCCAGTCTTTGACTGTTTCTGTTGAACTTGCTAGAATTTGGGGATTGATCATGGCTGTGGGTTCCATGGTTGGTGCTTGGGGATACCGCAGATTGGGACGGGAGGCGACGACGAACAGCCGATCGCCCCTAGCGACTTGAGGGGCTGCAATCCCCACCCCGTGGGCGTGTTTTACTGTAGAGATTAAGTTGTCAATCAACTGTTGAATGCGATCGTCCTGAATATTCTCCACAAATTGCGATCGGTGGCGCAATACAGGATTTCCTAATTGTGAAATTGGTAAGATTTCTGTCATTGTTATTTGTTATTTGTTATTTGTTATTTGTTGTTGGTTATTTTCCTACTGTCAACTGTGAACAAAATTATCGAACTTTTTGCACGGGGAGACTGCCTGGTTTCACACTCAATTTGAGTATTTGGCCATTGCGATTAATCTCCATTTGCAAAATCCCACCAACCCTAGCATTTTGTACGAATTCCTGAACAGCTTCCGACTGAATAATCGGCTGATTGTTAATCTTTTGAATCACATCCCCAGCCCGCAAACCAGATGCAGCGGCGGGAGAAGCAGGCACCACACTAATAATAGCCACACCCCGATCGACTGTAACTCGAAGGCTGCTGTTACCGTTTTTATTAATTTGCTCCTTCACTTCAGGAGTTAGCGTCGCCATTTCAATGCCCAAATAAGCGTGTTCGACTTTGCCCGTCGCAATCAATTCCTTCGCAACTTCTTGAGCCGCCTTAATGGGAATTGCAAACCCCAATCCTTGAGCACCTTGAATAATCGCTGTATTCATGCCGATCACTTCCCCGGCAGAATTCAGCAGTGGGCCACCGGAATTCCCCGGATTAATCGCAGCGTCTGTTTGAATAAAACCGATCCGCTTGTCAGGTACGCCCACCTCGGTACTCGATCGCCCCGTAGCGCTAATAATCCCCGCTGTCACCGAATTGTCCAAACCCAAAGGATTACCGATCGCGATCGCCCATTCCCCAGACAGCAGTTTATCAGAATCGCCGATCGTCACCATAGGCACCTGATTCGCCTCAATCTTCACCACCGCCACATCCGTCACCCCATCAGCCCCCAACACGCGCCCCTGAAAACTGCGGCCGTCCCTGAGAGTTACAGTTACTGTATCAGCGCCGTCTACAACGTGAGCGTTAGTGAGAATCACGCCATCAGAACCGATGACAAAACCCGAACCAGTACCCCGTTCCACCCCGCCACGGCCGCCTGAATTCGGATCTAAGCCAAAAAAATCCTCCGGCGATATCCCTCGATTTCCCGCTTTCACCTTGCGGGAAGCATCGATCCGCACCACTGTCGGACCAACTTTTTGCACCGCAGCCACAATAAAATTGGCATTAGCGGGATTCCCCGACAGGGAATTCGGCGGCAAGACTTTGCCCGCTTGAGGCTTAGTATTCAGAGGGAGTTGTAATTTCGGTTCCAGCGTCCTTGGTGGTGTGCCAGAATTTGCAGGTAATCGGGAAGCCGTCAGACGATCGCCCAACATGGCGGCCCCAGCTCCCGTCACCAGCAGTAATATGTAGATTGCCGGTTGCTTCCAAAATTTGCCAGTAGAACTCTTCATCGCGACGTTTTTAGGGTTTTTTGCCAAATCAAAATATTTGCAGAGCTGATTCCCGATAGCTGTGAGCCTCCTGGTGGCCACAGAATTTTACAGAATTTTGGGGCGATCGGCAGACTCCATTAACTATACCGCCGGGAAGTCCCGTTCTATAATTGTACTCAATTTAGCGGTGGCATGAGAGATGCAAGCAAGCAACCCTACTACCCCAGAAGGTAAGATTTATCATGTCGATGTATTATTCAAGCATTTTGCAATCCTCCGGCCACAGACAATGTTGATCGATCGATCGACCTCCCAAATCGCTAATTCGATTAAACTGAGTTTTCCAGAACAAAAATTCAATCTCTAAATGCCTAGCAGCAAAGGTGAGCA
>NZ_CP120854.1:0-117070 GCF_042465725.1 Microcoleus anatoxicus
ATGGCAGCAATTGTAGCTTTCGTAAATCAAAAAGGTGGATGCGCCAAAAGCACTACAGCCGTACATTACGCCCATTGGCTGGTGCAGCAGGGCAAGAGCGTGTTGGTAGTGGATGCCGACGCTCAGCGCTCTAGTTCCCAGTGGTGCAGCAAGATGGAACCGGCGATCGCCACTCACGTACTCCAAAGTCCCGATGACCTTCTAGACCAATTGACCGATTTAGCCGAAACGGTGGATTACTTGGTAGTGGATGGCCCTGCTGGGTTAAGTGAAGCAACTAGGGCTATTTTGATGAGAGCCGACTTAGCCGTGGTGCCGGTACAACCGAGCGGTATCGACGTGCAATCAGCAGCAGATGCAGTGAGACTGATCAAACAAGCTCAATCCGTGAGGCAAGGGCCACCCAAAGCGGTGATGTTTCTCAGTCGTGCGGTGAAGGGGACAAAGCTCAAAACTGAAGCAATGGAGTTGTTGGGGACACTAGCACCCACGATCAAAGTGCTCAAATCGGTCATTCACCAAAAACAAGTCATCGCCGATTCTTCAGGTCAAGCAGCGACGGTGTGGGATTTGGGCGGTCAACCTGCCAAAGATTCTGGCAAAGAGTACAGCCGACTATTCAAAGAAATCATGGGAGCGTTATTATGAGCGCAAAGAAACGTAAACCCTTGGATAGCGTACTCGAAGAGTTTGTCTTCGGTACCAAGGAAGCTGCATTACTACCACCAACACCCGAAGTTGTATCGCCAGCACCAACAGCATCGCAAACACCCGAAACAGTGGAAGCTGCATTGCCAGCACCAACAGCACCGGAGTTTGAATCACCCGCATCAGAATCTATCCCCGCCCAATCAAAGGAGAGTAGCTTGACTCACCGCCTCCAAGCACCCGACAAAGAAGCGACGGTTAGGTTTACCGTGGATATGTCCGAATCCCTGCACCGCAAGTTGTCGATGTTGGCGGCTAGGACGGGGCGCAAGAAAGTGGATATCGTGCGGATGCTGTTGGAGGATGGGTTGAAGGAGGTTGAAAGTTAAGAGTGATCGGCTTCTTGAGATTTCGGATTCGTCCAATTACAGAGATAGGGGCGCTATCGGGAGATTACCCCTACAAAACGCTATTTGTATGTGATGCAGTGTTCGAGCAAAAGCTTTTCGAGGTGCATGAGCGCTACCTCAACTTGTGGTTTTTTATCTTCACTAAAAATTCCAGTTACGGCTTTGCAGCAACCGCAATCCAGTCTCACCCTTCCCGCAGCCATCAACTTAGAATCGCACGCAGCCTCAAGCTGCATTGCTTTGACAACGGTAGCAGGGCTGACATTGTTTGTTCGAGAGATTCGGTTGCTGGTCAAAGCTTGCAAGGATTCCTAGTTTTTAGTACCCAATTGTACTCGCTGCTGGAGCTTTTTCCAGCAGTTTCTCGTTATGATGAGAGTCCCCAATGTGGGTTCTAACATTTAGCTACATGAATATCCCACAGATTATCCATACCCAAACGCCATACATTTTGAATTTCCGGTATTTTTTTAAGAGTGCCTTCAATCGTTTTTATTTTATCCATTTCGTCAGACATTTTGCTAGAGGTAAGCGGCTCTAATGTGAGAAGCAGATCGATAATATCCGTCTGTTCTTCAGGATTGAAGTCTTGTTGAACCAACGAGAGAAAAAAACCTTGTTCCGCAATTTCATTTACCACTTTTGCCAACACACCGCTTTGATTTTTTGAGACGAGCCTGATCCCGATCGTACAAGAGATATCCAGCAAGAGCTTGCGATGGCTGACTTGAGCCGCCAATCTCGCCTCGACAGAGCGCTTTTCGGCTTTTTGGTCGGACGGGGATTCTTCAAAATGGTGAAGAACGGCTTTGGTGTGAGAGATTGCCGCCAATATTTCTTCTGAACTGTTGTACGGCACGACATCTTTAATTGTAAGCTGCTGCAAAGCACGAAGAAAGTCGCTGAGGTTAGTGTTTTCCGGCAACGACAACAAAACATCAACAATCACTTGTTCGACATTGGAATCGACTGTTGCCTTAAAAATATTGCCCCCGAAATAAGCGATCTGTTGGGCGATTTGAGCGAACGACCCCCTCAAACCGACCGGCAGCCAAACCCTCAGCTTGAGCAACGGGATGTGAGAGGAAACGGAGGACGAAAGAGTTTTCTTGCCGATCGCGAGTCGCCCGTCGGCAATTTGAGCCAGCAGACCGCTGATGTTGGGTTTTCCGCCGTAGAGACAGCCGTACTCGCCCGCCAAGTTCTCCAGAACCAGCTTGGTTTGGGGGGACATCTGTACCCGAACGCTCTGATTGTTCATCTGCACCTCTGGATTCTTTTTGTCAAGGTTTTGTCAAAACCTGCTTAAATTAAACTAAAAATAGCACGTATTTGTAGATTTTTGTCAAAACCTCTTCCGCTTTCAAGAGTTTAATACTACAATTCACATCCAGGAAGGGAAAACTCAACCGAGTTTCGCAAGAATAGTGAATTCTGTAGGTTTAGCAAGCTGTAACTTCGTATGAATCCATTGTTGCCATCTCAAATTTCTCAACTGTTGCCGACTGACAGTTCTGGAGAGCAAAGAAATCAAGCCAAAATCATTCAGAATGGTCAGCTCCTGTTTACAGGTAAGGTGTTGGTGTTCAAGAACACTGTTTATTATCTCCGCAATATCACGAGCATTCGGTTTAGCGACAACACTAAGATTCTGACAAAAAAATTACCTGTCTGGTATTGGGCAATTTTAGTCTTTGGTATTGTAACTATTGCGATGGTCGTGGGTATATTTTTAATTATTTGGTTCTTTTGGTTAGTCTACGATCATTTCCAAAATCGATTCCAAGTAAAAGAAGAGTATGGAATGATTATCGAAATGAATTCTGGTTCGAGTTCTGTATTATTGGGTTCCAAAAAAGAATTTATCTTGGAGGTTATTTACGACCTATATGAAATTCTAAATGCGGAAGAATCTCAACCAATGCTTTTTGACTTCAGCCACAACGTGATGAACGATAGCTCGATAAACGTAAGAGAAGCTGTGAATGCAGCTTTAATTTCAGGCAAGGTAATCGGAGGGGTCAACACCCAATCCAGTTAATTAATAGGAGAAGATTGAAAATGCAAAACCATTCAACTAATCACTCAACCGACAACTCCATCAATGTTGGTCGAGCTCAGGGCGGCGCTTATATATCGGGACAGGTTACGGGTAACGTCACAGCCAACTCTAACCATCAGAACAGTCAAGTAGAAAAGGTAGCTAATATGACTAACAATCCAGGTGGATTTTCGGTTGGCGGCTCTATAGGTGGCAGCGCCTACAATCTTCAAGGGGATGAGAACCGAGCCATCCAAGGTGAAGGCAATCAGGGAGTTCAAGGAGATAACGTTACACAAAATGGCCAAGCCGGTGCAGCGACTGAAAAACCGCTCTCCCAGACTGATGTAATTGCGTTGCTGGCAGAACTTGAGAAGTTAGTTCGAGAGGCACAACTCTCAGAAGATGCCAAAGAAGAAGCAATCATGTACTTGGGTGCTGCAAAAAAGGCAACGGCAAAGGAGGAGCCGAAAAAGGAAACTGCACTTGCCAATTTACAAGGTGTGGCAGAAACCCTTGAAACAGCAAGTAAAGCGGCCAATGCGAGTGCAAACCTCTGGGATAAGACCAAGCCTATAATTCTCAAGGTAGCGGGTTGGTTGGGTGCAACCGCTGGCTCTTATCTTCTTGGTTTGTAGATTTGGTAAATGAATCAGCCACCCCACCCGAACTCTGATTCACAATAGCCTGATGTTAATTTTTTGATTCAGCATCAGGCTGATTGCTTTAATGTTGAAGCTAAAAGAGGGATTGTGTAAGGTAACGGTAATCCAGTCATCTAATGCAACAAATATACTAAGTGTTGTCTTAAGTGATGACCAGTTTTTTGTGAGCTTAATAAGTCGCACCTCCTTAAGTTGGAAATGCGACTTATTTTCAAGTTGCAATTCAGATCGGAAACCCTCTTTATTTATTCGATTTCCGCACTATTGGGGCTAAAACCTGAATCAAAAGGGCAACTGAGCGAATCAGAATAGCCAGCGACAAAATTAATTCCGTTCCTGATTGGGTAATGTTCGGCTCGGGATGACCCAATACACATGGAGTCTCAGGTTCGGTTGTGCAAATCTGCTGCTGTTGAGCTTGCATTGTTTTTCTCCTCTACAGAACTAGGGTTTGGATTGAGGAGAAGTTAGTGGCCACGTCGCTTCTCACATCTCTAGCATCTCTGACTAGCAAGGGTAAGGTCAAAGTAAGTTCCAGCTTGAGATTGGCAGTTTTGAGATGTTTTGGTCTAAAATTTAGTCTTGACAAGTGTCAGTTAATAAGATAATGAGAACGAGCTTAAAAGTTTCTGCTGAAAAAAAAGAGACAATCAAGCAGGCTAGACGGGGATGGACTGACGCTCAATGGTGTCGGGAAGCTAGCAAAGTTTTAGACCCAACTACGAACTGGGAAGCTGAAGACTATGTAGCTGGTGACATTTTTGCCGCGGGTTGTACAACGCAGACCTTAAAGAATTTTTTGGCTGGAAAACCCATTAACGCTCGCGTCTTTCACGTTTTCTGTGAAGTGATAGGGGTGAATCCGCAAAACGTTGTTGAGAGTAGCAGCAACATTCAACTTCGCCAGGGTACTGAGAAGGCTCGCTTTATTGAGAACTTCTGGGTTGGCAGAAAAGCTTTGATTGCCGAGTTAACTGCAAAGTTGTCGGGAGATTGTCGCGTTTTGGTACTAACGGGGATTACCGGAATTGGCAAGACAGCTTTGGCATATCAACTAGCTAAGGTGTTGCCCTCAGATGGGTTTCAGCGTGAAAGAGCCCTAACTTTTGACGAAGACATAGGGCGGGATTTTGTTAGCGTGGCCGCTAGTTTACTGATTCGGTGGGGGGAAATGGTTACAGTGGACGATCGCAAAGATCCCGAACGGTTGCTTTATCGCTTACTGCGAAAACTGCAAAACAACCGTTACTTGGTGCAGATGGATTCGTTGGAGATGCTACTCAATGGAGATGAGGAGACAGGATGGAACAATTTTCAGGAGCAATATCAGGGTGAGTGGTGGGTAAGATTTTTTCAACAATTATTGGCATTACCGGAATGCCAAAGTCGTCTGATTCTCACCTCGCAGGACTTACCTACTGAGTTTCAAGAGTTAGGTAATGCAGAACATCAGCATTTCAAGACTTTGACAGGGTTAGAACTGCTAGAGCAGTTAACCTTGTTTCAGGAGACAGGGATAGAAGTTGAACCAGAATCACGGAACAGGCCATATTTAGAGCGGATAGGAGCAGCCTATGAGGGACACCCCTTAGCGTTGCTGGTGATTGCTGGGGAAATTCTTAGTGAGCCTTTTTATGGTGATGCTGTTGTCTATTGGAAAAAATACGGACATGAGATAGAAGCAATTGAGAAGGCACGCCAACAAGAGGAAGTTCAATCAGAAGACGATCAACTTAGACTAGAACGATTTAGTCCTAAATTGCGAGAGTTGGTCAAAAAGAAGGTTGAATCTTCATTTGCAAGGTTAAAAGAGGATTTTCCTGATGCTTATATCTTGCTGTGCGTTGGGGCTGCGTACCGCCGCTCGGTGCCAAGAGACGCATGGTTTTATGCATTGCATAAACGGTTGGGCTATCAGGAAGAGCAACTATTGGTAGCGCTGGAGGCTTTAGGCGATCGCTATCTAGTTGAGGTAGAAGAATTCATTGAGGCTGAGGAACTCTTTAGGCAACACAATTTAATCCGCAGTGTCGCACTCGCCCACTCAAAGAAAGTGAAAATGAGGATACAGCAGCATGACAAGTAACTTTGCCCAGCCGGACACTAAAACTCAACAGGGTATAGAAGGAGTTAATTTTACTGCACCTGGGCAGTTAGTGGTTGCCAATCTCAACATTGATTCCGTATTGGTAGAATTAAATGAAATATCTCTGTGCGAATTTTCTAACTATTCGGCAGTTGAATGGTGGCTGACAGATTACAGGTCTAAGCAAGATGATACCAATTTAGAAAAAGTACGCGGTTACTTAGAAGCATTTTATCATCTAAGTGAAGTAGAAGACTGGGAAAGAGCAAAAACAATTATTATGGAAAAATTTGGTACGCTTATTGATGAAGAATTGCACATACAACTGGGAACTTGGGGATATTTTCAAGAGCAGGTTGATTTATGTAGTAGACTTCTCGGTAAATTAGGTGTCGTAACGGATAGTATTTGTTTGAATACCCTGGGTTTAGCTTGTGATTCTCTAAGCAATTATCCTCAAGCAATTAAATATTATGAGCAAGATTTAATAATTGCACGAGAGCTTAAAGATATACGAGGGGAAGGTATAACATTAGGAAATCTAGGAAATGCTTACTTTTCCTTGAATTTTTATTCTCAAGCACTTGATTATTTTGAGCAAGCTTTAGTGATAGCACAGAAAATTAAAGATCGAAAAGGGGAAGCAAATGCTTTGGGAAATTTGGGAAATCTTTATGGTGCTATAGCTAATCATACCAAAGCTGTTGAATACCACAGTCTATCATTAAGCATCGCACAGGAAATGAGCGACATCAAGGGGGAAGGAAAAGCATTGGGGGGTCTAGGTTCTGCCTATCGCCATCAGAGTAACTATCCTAAAGCTATTGAATGTTTCCAAAAGTATTTAGAGATTGCACGTAAGATAGAGGAACCAGAATCTGAAGGAATTGCACTGGGGAATTTAGGTAATGTTTATTGTAATATGGGCAACTTTTCACAAGCTATTGTATATTATCAACAGCACTTAGACATTGCACGAAAAATTCAAAATCGCTGGGAAGAAGCGAATGCACTAAAGAACTTAAGTTTGGCTTATTATTCTGTTTGCAACTATTCTCAATCTATAAAGCTTAACCAACAAGCTTTACAAATAGCGCGAGAAATACAAGACCGTGAAGGAGAGGGAGATGCACTAGGAAATCTAGGTCTTAATTACTATTCTATGGCTAATTACTCAGTGGCAATTAAATACCATCAGCAGCATTTAGAAATTTCCAGGCAAATTGGTTCTGTTGAAGGAGAAGGAACTGCTCTCGGAAATATTGGCAATACCTACTATTTTATGGGTGACTACTTAAAAGCTGTTGAATACGCTCGACAACATTTAGACATTGCTATAAAAAGCAGCGATCGTCGGGGAGAGGGAACTGCATTGCTTAATTTAGGTAATGCTTATGATGCTTTAGGCAAAGTTCATAAAGCAGTTGATGTATATCGTCAAAGTTTAGAAATTAGCCGGCATATTGGTGCTCGTCAATGTGAAGGAGAAGCACTATGTAATTTAGGGATTACTATAGTCCAACTTGATAAGTATTCAGAATCTTTGGAATATTTACAAGCAGCTTTAAATATTGTCAAGGAAACTGGTCAACGTTCTACTGAAGCAATCGTTCTCTATAATTTGGTAGAAGTTTACTTGAAATTAGGCGCTCGCGATATGGCTCAAGAATCTTGCGATCGGGCTTTGGTAATTGCTACAGAATTAGATTTACCGGATTGGGAGGAATATCAAGAGTTGAAAGAACAATTGCTAAGTGATAAAACATAAATTGTGACGTATTGGTATTGGTTGCTTGCTCCTAATATAGAAAACCTATTCTTGAGAATCAATCTAGTTATTGTTTCGGCTGATGATAGGTTACAGGGAAATCGATCCTCACCAAAATGCTGTTGCCACGCTTTACAAGCATCTTGCTCGCGTATAATTTTGCAAATCATTTAGGATTCCTATATGAAATAACAATTTTTAAATTCAACAATGAATATCTCGCTGCAACGACAGTTGAGGCAGAATCGACAACCGTTTCAATCTCCTTTTTATTGAGTAGCATTTTGTGCGATAGGACAGTGATTATGGATGAACAACGCCAAATATCCGAGTCTCAATATCAGTTTCTCTCTCAAATACTGCGGGTAGTCCATCAAAGTAAGGGCAACTCAGAAGTTGTATATCCACTGCTGCAATCGAATTTGGATTTATTAAATGAGAGCCTTGGTCAACTATTGGAAGATTGGGGCAGACAGACTTTGCTGGAAGTTTCCCCAAGAAAAGCACAAGGTATTGCATCGGTTATCGGATATTTTAGCCATCTGATTCAGGTATTTCCGATGGGCGATCGAGCTATAAATCTAGAAATTGCCATTACAGGCTATAAAATTATTGACACTGTATTGACTTATGAAACATTTCCGCAACAGTGGGCAGAAATACAATACAATTTAGGGCTTTCCTACTATAACCGTCTCCACGGAGAGAGAGCAAAAAACTTGGAAGCAGCTATAAAATGTTACTTTAATGCTTTAAAAGTATACACTCGCTCTAGTTTTCCTCAAGAATGGGCAGATACACAAAATAATTTGAGTGCAGCTTATCGTAAACGTATCTGGGGAAAAAAAGCAGAAAACTTGGAGGCAGCTATTTGCTGTTTGGAAGCTGCATTGGAGGTACGCACTCGTGAAGTCTTTCCCAAAGAATGGGCAGATATACAAAATAATTTGGGTAATATTTACAGTTTCCGTATTCAGGGACAAAAAGCAGAAAATTCAGAAGTAGGCATCCGCTGTTTAGAAGCTGCATTAGAAGTACGCACTCGTGAAGGTTTACCCCAGCAATGGGCAGAAACAAAAAATAATTTAGGTATTGCCTACTATCAACGTATTTGGGGAGAAAAAGCAGAAAATTTGGAAGTAGCTATCCGCTGTTATGAGGCTGCATTGGAAGTACGCACTTGCTCTGAGTTGCCTGTCGAGTGGGCACAAACGCAACTCAATTTAGCTAATGCTTACTCCGAAAGGATTCGTGGGAAAAAAGCAGAAAACTTGGAAAAAGCTATAATTTTTTATAAAGCAGCTTTGACGATACGCACGATTGATGCTTTCCCCGAAGAATATGCAATGATTAAAAATAATTTAGGATGTGTTTATTGCGACCGTATTCATGGGGAAAAATCGGACAACTTAGAAGCAGCTATTAGCTGTTTTAATGCTGCATTAAAGGTACGAAAGATTAAACACTTTCCTCTAGAGTGGGCCGAAACTAAAAATAATTTAGGCACTGCATACGATGAACGTTTTTTAGAAAAAAGACCGAATAATTTAGAATTAGCTATACGTTGTTACAAGGATGTATTAAAGATATACACTCGTTCTGACTTACCCTTTGACTGGGCAAAAACTCAACATAATTTGGGCAATGTATACTCAGATCGTATTGTTGGAAAAAATAGAAAGAACTTTAAAACTGCCATTCGTCATTATAAAGCAGCTCTGCAAGTATTTACGCGCTTTACTTTTCCTCAAAACCACTTATTGACTAAATTTAGCTTGGGTCGAGCCTACCAAGAAGGACAAGACTTTCAATATTCATATGCTGCTTTTACAGATGCCTTTGATATTATAGAATTTTGGCGAGGTGAAATTATTTCGGGATCGGGAACAGAAGGAGACAAACAAAAACTTGCAGAAGAATGGAATGAACTCTATCAACGCATGGTGGAAGTTTGCCTAGAACTGGAGAACTACACTCAAACTATAGAATATGTTGAACGCAGCAAAACTCGCAACTTGGTAGAACTTATCCTCACCCGCGATCGCCACACTATTTTCCCCGCAGAAGTGGTAACTCAACTAGATCGACTTCGATACGAAATCGCCAGCGGTCAGTACGAACTTCAAAATGCCACCGCAGAAGATCCAACTGCATTAGCCCAACACCTCCAACAGCTACGACAGCAGCGCAACGAATTGCAAGATCGATACCTGCCACTCGGTTCTGGTTTTCAGTTTGACCAATTCCGGTCAACTTTGAGCGATCGCACTGCAATTGTTGAGTTTTACATTACAACCGATAAGCTACTCATCTTCATTATTACCAAGCAAACCCAACAACCCATTGTTTTATCATCCGATTTAATAGACCTGAACAAATTGGCAAATTGGACAAACAGTTATCTGAAAGCCTATAGTAATAAAAACTCCCACTGGCAGCGTCGCTTAACTACCCGCCTGCGTTTGTTGGCCAAAATTTTGCACGTTGATGAAATTATTAAGCAAATTCCAACAGAGTGCGACAAGTTAATTCTAATTCCCCATCGCTATTTACATTTGGTTCCACTTCATGCGTTACCCATTAATAGTGAGGCTGGGACATCACAACCTCAAATTCTAATGGATCGCTTTCCCAAAGGCGTCCGGTATGCCCCAAGCTGCCAACTCTTACAGCTTGCCAAAACCCGCAAACGCCCCAACTTTACGCATCTCTTTGCCATCCAGAACCCTACCGACGATCTTACTTACGCCGACCTTGAAGTCGTTGCCATCCAAAGTTATTTTGATTCAACCAGCATTCTTGAAAAAGATGCCGCTACCAAAGCGGCTCTTGATGATACTCCTCTCAATACCTTTCACTGCGTTCATTTTAGCTGTCATGGCTACTTCAATTCCAATCCCAGTCAAGCTAACAAATCTGCTCTTATCCTTGCAGATGCTGAACTTGATTCCTCGCTTATTGAATTCGATTCCGAACGTCATTTACTGTTGACTGCCGGAAAATTACTTGATCTTGATAAGTGCCTTACTTTGGATGCCATCTTCAGTCTTAAATTTCAATTAGGTCAATGTCGTTTAGTTGTTCTCTCTGCCTGTGAAACAGGATTAATTGACTTCCGCAATACCAGTGACGAATATATCGGCTTAGTCAGCGGCTTCCTATTCGCGGGTAGCCCCAGCGTCGTCAGCAGCCTGTGGGCAGTGGATCAAGTCTCTACCGCCTTTTTATTCATCAAATTCTATGAAAACCTCAAAAGTTATCCCGAACTAGGGGAAGGAGATGTAGCAATGGCCCTCCAAGATGCCCAAAACTGGCTGCGGAATCTCACCAGCGAAGAAGGTGAAAAATTGCTAGACAAAATTCAGCCACAAATCGAGTCACTCTTTCCAGGTAAACCTAGATCGGCTAGGGCCTTTAAAACAGGCGCGCTCAAGCGAATTAAGGAGTCTGGAATTTATCCTTTTTCAGATCCGTATTACTGGGCAGCATTCACCGCTACAGGGTTTTAGGTTCTCCATTACTGGATTCACACCACTTTTTTACCCCTTTTTTTGCTAAATAAATCACAACGGGTGTGGCTAGTGCTGCTGGAATTTGACCGCTAGCTGTTAAACTTGTCACTGCTGCTGTTAACACTCCAGTCATTAATTCATTGATGAATACCTCATCACAAACAATATTGCGACACTTTTGAGCTAATTCATCTAAAGTATCTGGCACTTTTTTAGGTATCACTATTCCCGATTCTAATACCAACAAATTAGCTGCTTGTTTTAAATCTCCATTACACTCCTCAATTAAATCGAGAGCATCAAGGGATTCTGGATAATCTGAAAACTGTTCCCGATACTGAGCAATTTCTTCAGGTGTAACTTGAGTTGAGTCAGTAGTCATAGAAGTATTAGAATTTTATTGATGGACATTTAATCTCTAAGTCTATGCTTCTTCACTGGTTCCACCCGAATCGTGCAAAACCAAAAGTAGCCAAACGCTCCGCCATATCTAGGATATACCAAAAACATCATTCTCAAGAAAAAAGTGCAGAGTCCCGCATTTTTGATTTGGCTGGTAACTCAGCGATCGCCTGAACTGTGTACGAGTTATTTCCATCTCCTGTGTTCGTGTTCAAAAAAAGCTGCACCCTCTGGACTGAGCGTGCAGCTTTTTTGCAGGCTGGCGGATACTACTTCTTAAAAGTACCTGGCTTTTGTCGTAACATTGGTGGTGGTGGGGTTAGTACCTGAATTAATAAGGCAATAGAACGGACTAAAAAGGCGATAGCTACAATGAATTCAGTTTCCGTACCCAAATACTGAGCCGGTATACTTGGTGGAATTTCGCTCGGTACAGCAATGCTGTTTCAAAACAATCCTGATTGCGGTTACGAACGATTATGATTTCGGTACAGTTATAGCTGTATCGGAACACCATTCAACGGAGCCGTGACGAACCCAGAAATGGCACTTACATTCATTAAGCTGCCTAACCGAGGGATGAATCGTCGGTCGTCCTAACCAGTCTATAGTAACCTTCCACGAAGGATGCTGTGTCTGGTTTAACGACAACAAAATCGCCTCCCCGCATTCACCGGGACATCGAAAACAAGCCCATTTCCGATACCGGGCCTCACCAACAACAAATACCTGTTTCGGTATAATTTCTTCAGGTGTTGGATGAACTTTAACTATCCGTGCTGACAAGTCTGGTTTGTCAATTACTTTCAGCTTGATTAGAATCCATCGAATTAGATTGCGAAGAAACATAGCTCACTCCACCAAATCGAGAAATGGAACAATATCGCCTTTGCCCCAACAATCAGCCGTACCGCAGATAGGGCAATGCGGCTTGGAATCAGCAGCTTGCTTTCTATCGGTCATCAGGTGAAATTTTCTTACTCTTTGGGCTGTCGCACCGTTCTCACCTCGAAATCCTTGAAGGCGGTGTACTAACTCTTCAATCGCCATAATCGCAACATCTGTGGTGAAGAGTACCACTGCGGGACTTGGATTTCCTTCGCCTAGAACGTAAGCCTCTGCTTTCCGCCTCTCGTATTCGACCGGATGATTCCGCTTCAAAGCCTCATCCCGCGCCGCCACAGAATTGATAACTTCTCGGCACAACAGGCAGGTGTGGTTGGGGCTGGGTACAAGTACCGTTACTCGACCATCTAGTGCTTTGATTTCTGGCGGTTCAGTTGGAGATACCTCGATGGCAAGTCCTATATCGAAAACAGGAGTCAAGTAATAGTAGGCAAAGCGGTTAAGCAGCAACCGTCCGGCATGGTCATCCGTGCAACCGAAGACTATATCGCAGGATTTCAGGGCATTTCGGCAATCCCGATCGCCTATCCACGATTGATAGGATTTTACTTGCACCCCAAGCCCCAACTCCGAGAGCGATCTCGCCACGGCTTGAACCTTTGGGCGCTTTGCTTTAGCGTCTTCCCGATTTGCACCGTGAAGCCGGTTTAAGTTACTCTCTTCAACTACATCTCGATCGAAGAGCGCAATCAGCCGTACTCCCATTTTGGGAAGCAGCATGGCGACTGCACTGCCCGTACCGCCGCAGCCTACCACTCCAACCCTGAGCGTCGATAAATCCTGAGTAAGTGCTTCCCCAAATGCGAGCGATTGTCGCTGAAAGACTGATGAAGTTATGCCCTGGCCTCGTCCCGTGTAGTGGAGCTTGATTGCTTTTCCTACAACACAAATCAGTTGCAGGGGAATCGATTCCTGCTGGCTCGTCCACAGGCGACCGACAAGCTCTCCTGAGTCTGTGAGAATGACGCTTAGGAGTTTTGTCTGGATTCCATTTCGGTGCTGGGCAAGCTGTGCAAGGTCAGGCTCGTTTCTATCATCCTGTTCGGAAAACGCAGCGATACCTCCCGGATGGCTGTGAACGAGAGCCACTGTCATCCCCCTCGTTTGAGCGAGCTTCAATGCTCGAACAAAAGAATCAGTCTTCCAGGTAATATGCCGATCAGAACTCGAAACTATCTCATCTTCAGGCACCGGAAGGATTTCATAGGAAAGATATTTCCTGCGCTGCTGACCATCCCAAGGGTCAGATTCAACGCCTACCTCACCGCAGAGCACGTAAGCTGCCCTTTCTCGTCCATCTTTGCGGATCAGGCTTTCTTGGAGATATTTAAGGTGTTCCTCCTGCAACACCATGCTGGCAGTAAAGCTCATGCAGCCACCTCCAGGGCGTGTTCCACGCGCTTGAGCATCGTCCAAATACCGTCAGTACCGGGACGCCACTCGTTGTTGTGGCGCGACCACCGCTGCCAGGACAATCCATTGAACCTAAAAGCCTGGTCTGCTGCTGTTGGGTAACGGTTGCGAGTGGCAAGCTTCACCCAGGGTTGCAAGTAAAACATATCTGGCGGGACATCTGGGTAGCCCGGTGGAAGCACAATCAATACCTCTGCCTGATGGATATCGTACTTGTTGGACGGCAACCTAAAGCAAGGGAGAATGACCCCTTTCTGGCTCCCGTCTGTGACTTCCTGAAAGACAATACCTTTGCCTTCAAGATATTCCCGCTCTCGCGACGGTAAGAAGCTCATGGATTAACCCTCCGTCGTAGTCTTCTTACCGGTGAAGAAGCGCTCGACTCCGGCAGCTTGGAGATCCACCGACTCGTCATTTCCAACCGGGCGGTCTTCTCCGCCCCGTACCTCCAGCCAAACTTCATAAGATTGCGGGTCAACTCCAGCAAGCTCTTTCAGCTTCAGCCCGGTAATCAGCGGTATCCCCCACTCAAATTTCCGGCCGTCAATCACAAAACGGAAGGAGCGATCACTTCGCCAGGTGATAAACGCCTCTATACCCGGTTTCCGCAGATCGACCGTTTCATCAGGCCTGATCTCCTCAAGCTGCCCGTTCTGCAACCGCTGAAAGATGAGGTATTCATCAGATGGTCTCTTCCCTGCCGCGTCCAGAAGCTGAAGACCTGCAATCACTGGATCGTCCACTTCATAAGAAGTTTCATCAATCTGAATCCGATAATTTTTTGACGCAATCACAGTAACACTCCTTCATTAATTGCGAGAATGACTAGCAATTGCTAGCTCGCAATTACCAGGATTACACAAGTGACTTAAAATTGCAAGGTAGCAATGGGAGAGGGAGGATGGCTAAGGTAGAGTTCGATGTAGGGTCCTTTTACGCAGCGTTAGACAGCCAGCGACAATCGCAGCGCCTAACGTGGAAGCAGGTGGCAGCACAGTCTGAGGTAAGCGCATCCACTTTGACCCGTATGGCTCAAGGAAGGAGACCTGATGTGGATAGTCTGGCAGCACTGCTAAAATGGTCGGGATTGCAGGCTGAGTCCTTTGTCAAAGGAGTTCGGGATACTCGGACTGAATCAGACCCGCTTACTCAAATTACTGCGTACTTGCGGGCCGATCGCAATCTCACGCCAGAAGCAGCAGCAGCTCTCGAAGCCATTCTCAAAGCAGGTTACGAGCGTCTACGCAAGGATCGAATAGATTGATGAAAAAGCAGTTACGTCGCGGGTTCAAAACTGAAGCGGATGCTTATGCTAGGGAATTGAGAAAGGAACTGAGTCTCAGGTCTCATGACCCCCTTTGTCCTTGGAGATTGGCCCAACACTTAGAAATTCCCGTAGATCCCTTGTCCGCTTACAAATGCGAAATACCGGAAGATGTTGCCTACTTTATGGAAAAGGATCGGGAAAGCTTTTCGGCTGTCACCCTCGTTGACGGATACCGAAGGCGTATCATCCACAACGATTCGCACCCTCCCCTCCGACAGGCTTCAAATATCGCTCACGAACTCGGTCACGGCATCCTCGGTCACAGGCCTCTCCCTATATTCGATGAGTACGGCTGCCGCCACTTCGACGTGGAACAGGAGGATGAAGCGAATTGGTTGGGGCCAGCCCTGCTTATTTCAAAGGAAGCAGCCTTTCACATTGCTAAAACTAAGATGAGCGTGGTCGAAGCAAGTAAGGTTTATCAGGTTAGCGAGCAAGTTATCACCATGCGCCTCAATGTCAGTGGAACACGCAATATCTTTACCACCAAGTAATTGACAAAAATGAAAGACTTATTCCCCGGCTATTATTCCCCATCTGACGAAGAGTTTTCTGAGCTTTGGTCAAAATGTACTTTTATTTTTGATACTAATGTTATTTTAGATTTTTACGAACATCACAATGCAACGCGCGAAGACTTTTTTAAAGTTTTAGAATCTATAGAAGATCGTTTGTGGATTCCCCATCAAGTTGCACTTGAGTATCAGAAAAATAGAATTAACCGAATAAACAAAGCAGAGGATAATTTTTCTAAGGCTAAGAGTAAGTTAGATGAAATTACAAAAAATATTTCCGATACTTTTAAATCCAAATGTTTTCCTCCAGAATTAGTCCAAGAAATGACTGAGGATGTAAAGAAAGCTTTTAATACTTTTTGGGATAAACTAATACCTTGTAGAGAGGAGCTTGTTAAAGATGGGAAAGATTATATAAGAGATAAAATCACTGATTTATTCCGAGGACGTATTGGTGAATCACCTGCCAATCAAGAAGAGCTAAATCAAATATATTTAGAAGGCGAACAAAGGTACAGAATTTCTCGTCCCCCAGGTTTTGGTGATCAGAGCAAAAGTAAAAATAACGATAACCAGTATCTTTGGAAAGGATTAGTTTTTAAAAAAGAATATGGCGACTTGATTGTTTGGAAACAAATATTAAAACAAGTTAAGTTCAAGTCATTAACTCATATCATTTTTATTACCGGAGACAACAAAGAGGATTGGTGGAGAAGGGAGCATGGAAAAACAATTGGGCCGCGCCCAGAGTTAGTTGAAGAAATTTCAGAAGCTGGTGCTTCTATTTTTCATATGTATACACCAGATAATTTTTTACGATATGCTAAAGATTATCTACAACTTGAAATAGCAGAAAAATCTATACAGCAAGTTGAAGAAGTTTCTGTTTCAAATAGTTTGTCTGAACCAGAATTAGATGCTGATTTCTCCCGACAATCATCAGGTAGCGATCACTATGATTTGAGTAATATACAACGTTTAATGGCTGCAAGTAATTATGCAGTGAACAATGCCGCTAGTGCAGCCAGTATAGCCAGTATAGCCAGTATAGCCAGTGTAGTCAGTGCAGCCAGTGTAGTCAGTGCAGCCAGCATCGCTGCCAAACAATTATCAGTAACCAGTATAGCCAGCACCGCCAGCATGGTTCCTAAACAATTATCAGTTCTTGAGATGACGCAATTGACAAACATAGACCGATATGGATTGAGAAATATAACAACAAATCTGATGACAGAACATAAGCGGTTTATAAACTCGGTAAATCAAGTGGTTAATAATGATAATAATAGACTTATGGCGCAAATGGCGAAACAAGCAGCAATACCGAATCATCTTATGGCTTCAGTAAATAAAGTAGTCGAAAATAATAATAATCTATTGGCACAAATGGTGAAACAAGTAGTAATACCTAATATAAATCATCTGATGATCGAAAATGATGTGCAGGAAGATAACGATTCTTCAATGGATAGTAGCTCTTCAGAACAGTTAGAACCTTCTGAAGATTCTAGTTTCTGATTCTCTAGTGAGCCAATAAAATATCTGTTAATGTAAAATGTAATCTGAGCAGATGTTTTCTATTTAAAATCCTAATCTCTTTGTTTTGATGCACTTAGGATGGTTTGATTGGGTGCAGTGAATCCAAGCATTATCTACTAATTTATTCGGATCAATACTGTATTAGTTTTTGTTGCAAACTTCTTTGATAAGTTGATACTCCGCATCATATCTTGGCGTAAATGAAGGTTCCCACCACGCTCCTGCTTTTTTGACATCACCTTGTTGGTTGGTCAAAATATAGTTAGTTGGACGAATCATGGAGGTTGGACAGTAAACTCTAAAATCTGCTTTTAATCTATCTCCATCAGAATACACTAAAGTTGTTGAAGCAAGATATAGCTCTGGCCAATCGAGCAACTTAATCGAAATTTGAGAAGATGGGATAGGAGTTGGTTTGGGTAAAGTTACTTTTGGTGTCGGTTGAGAAATTGGTGATGGTTCTGGAGGAGTTGGTGTAGGTGGAGAAATTGGCGATGGTTGAGGTTGAGGTGTAACAGTCGGTGGTAGGTAATTAGGCGATGGTTGAGGTTGAAATGTAACTATCGGAGATGGAGGAATTGCCGATAATGGGTTCTATAAGAAATTACCACGGACTGCCAACAATAATAGACTAGAATGGCGCTGCTGACGAGTGAGTTTGGGGGGAATAGGATACGGTGTGCCTGATACAACATCTGCTCATCCCCGCAAAGAATTTGAAAAGATGCGGAAAGAGTCCAGATATTTACCTTCAGCAGCGTAGTATCCAGGAAGGTTCTACCTAAGCACTAAATTTGGGGTGTTACGCCGAATCATTCCGCCTTATCCATCCAATGCAGGATCTTAGGCGTAAATTTTTTGTCTATTAGTAGTTAGACCACTTCGATCGCTATTTAAAGAACCATTATTCGTACAAATTTGGAAAGCAAATTTATGATGTCAGCAAAGAGACCTTTAGAGCTCGATTACTCTCAACAAGATTCAACCTTAACGTTTGCTCCGCGTCCAGTAATTCACTCCAGTCAACAAGCGGGATGGAAAAATATCCATCTTGCACATTATCAACTGCCTGCAATTGACTTCCCTGAAATAACAGGTCTTCAGCACCTCATTTCGCTACCATCATGGAAGCAGCCAACGGAAGTAGAGATGGTAATTGATGGAAAGCGTTATCGATTTCAACATGACCAACAGGAAAAGGGGCATATTGAAATTTTTCCGGCTCATGTGCCGTTAAAAGTGAGATCGAGTCAGGTAGGGGAAACGACTCACTGCTATCTCGATCCTACATTTCTAGCTCATGCTGCCTACGAGTCTGCAAATCCAGAGCAAATTGAACTGAAGCCGACGCTATCAACGCCCGATCCGTTAGTCTGTCAAATTGTGTTAGCTCTGAAAACGGTATTAGAAACTGATGCAACAAATAGTTGCTTCTATGCGGAGTCAATGGCAACAGCTATGGCAGCACATTTTTTGAGAAACTACTCAACCCGCAAGCACATTCTACCAGAGTATGAAGGTGGCTTACCTAAATACAAACTGAAGCAAGCTCTTGACTACATGAATGTTCATCTAAGTGAGAACCTATCATTAGCCACCCTTGCAGATGAATTGCAGATTAGCCAGTACCATTTCTGTCGATTATTTAAGCAATCAACTGGAACGACTCCTCATGCGTACTTAATACAGCAGCGAGTCGAGCGATCGAAGCAATTACTGAAGCAGAGAGAACGCACGATCAATGACATTGCGATCGAGTGTGGTTTTGCCAATCCCAGCCATTTTGCTAAGCATTTTCGCAGATACACAGGCATTTCACCCAAGCAGTTTCGCATGATGTAGCAAGAATCTGTCCAAATCGCAAGGAAGTGTTCGACTTGAATCAGTAGAACTGCTTGAATTTATTTATGTGTAAGTAAGTAGGCGCTGTAAAACGCAACCATGTAAACGATTGTAAAGTATCCAAATCCCCTAAACGTAAGTGATTTAGCCCTGTTTACATACTGTTACGTAGGGCTTGCTGAATAATTGATCGCAAACTAAGAACAGGAGCGATCGATATATTAAAGCAGAGTTAAATATAAGTTGTTTCGGCATTGATTCCACCCAGTTATAATTGTAGATTATATTCAAGCCAACAACAGGTGTTCTTTTTCCAAATAGACATAAAAACACACAAAAAACCCGGCGCCACCAGGTAGCAAGGTTCATTACCAAAAAAGTAATTGCAATAACTGTACCAGATGTATTATCAAGTTTTGCCATCACTCGATTGAGACCGAATCTTCGTTTTCCTTGCCCAAACTTGCCCTCAATGGCATTTCTAATCCTCTCATCTTCCCACGCTTGCCTCTTTTTTAATTTACTCACATTTGCTGGCGGTCTTCCTAATGGCGGTCCACTCAGCCTAATGCCTTTTTCTTTACACCATGCTCGGTTTTCCCGATTTCGGTAAATGCGATCTGCATGAACTGACTCTGGATAATATCCTGTGAACCTATGATATGCTTCTACTTGGGCTTTTAAGTAAAGAGATTCGTTAAAGTTGTCCCAGCTCATCCGGTCTAAAAATACATATCCTTCAAAGCAGCTCGCTGATAGTTTGGCTCCAAACTCTACATTTTTCCCTGCTTTTCCTCTGACAATAGGACGAATGTGGGGTTGACTTAAACTTACTATTCTATCCTCAATGCTCTGTTTATTGTTATCAAATAACCACTGTTGTTGGCGAGTGACTTCTGTGAGGACTAGCAAGGTTTTATATTGCTGTTTGTTCAAACTTTCTAGGGTCGCACCTGAATCAATTAACTGTTCAATATGAGCTAGGTTTCTTTTGATATATTGAAGTTGTTTTTTAATTGCCTGTCTTTTTTTGTTGCGGGTAGGTCGTCTTTGTTTCGCGATTAATAAGTAATCTTTTCTGGCTAGATTACGGTAGGTTCTTGGTTTTTTAGTGGTTTTTTCTTTAATTTGTTTATACAGAATGTCTAGGATTTTTTCGGTATGAACTCTGGCTCTATTTAATAGTCCTAAGTCGGTCGGATAACTAATGTCTGCTGGGGCGCAGGTTGCATCTATGATTAGTTTCCCGCGATTAGAGGACTCATTTTTGGCGTCCGAATCCTTTTTTTTTTCGGGTTTGACAGGCGTGATTTCTCGCATTTTTTCTACCATGCGTTCATTCACTTTATTAATTAGGTTCGGACTGATTCGTTGCCGGAAGTGAACTAATAGTGACGGGTCAAATGGTAGTTCATTGCTGTAGCTTGATTGACCGATGAAGTATTGTAGGTAGGGGTTTTCCCGGATCTGTTCTACTGTTTCACGATCACTAACTCCCAACTTTTCTTTGATAATTAATGCCCCCAATGCCATCCGAAAGGATTTGGCTGGTGCCCCTTTTTCTCTGGGGAAGTTTTTAGCATATTCTGTTTCAAATTCTGACCACGGGATTAGTTCTGCCATTTTTACCCAACGGTTAAGGAGTGACAATTTTCCACATGAGGGGAGTTCAAAGTCGGAAGGTGAGGGAGTAGCAAGCTCAGCTTTTTTGTACACGATCGCAGGTGGTGATGCACGGGTTTTGACCTATTTTACCTGTTAATCTTGCACTTTTTTCTCGATCGCGCGATCGAAAACCCAGACCACGCAATATGCGAGCGATTATTCAGCAAACCCTACGTAGTTCGGTTTAATCCCGCCTACCTACTTAATTTAGTAATTAGAGTCTAGGAATAAAGGTATGAAGAGGTCCATTTTATCCATTGTACTAATAGGTTTTACGACATTACTGAGCCTTCAGTCTCCAGCTAATGCAGGTGACCAAATTAACATTGTTAATGGTTATATTGTGTATGCAAATGCTGGACGATGGGTTCCCTTCCGATGGGGTGATGGTAGTAATATGAAGGCTAAAAGTTTTGGGGCTACTTCAACTCAGAAGGGTACAACTTTTATAGTGGCTATCGGTGGAGACGGTACTTTACTCTTTAGAATTGGGGCTGCATCCCGTGACTTCTTTAATGGACAAGCTGAGGCATTTACGTGGAACACTAATGAGAAAGACCGTCGTATGAAAGCACAACAAGTGCTTGGTGTCTCCTCATTGGGTGGCGATAACGTGAGAGTTGTTGTGGCTGGGGGCAATGGGAACCAGTGTACGCTGGATGCAAATATTTATGACATCTACAAAACTAATGCAGGATGGTGGGACTGTCTTTAGTTTCTGCTTTCGTAACTAGGATTGTCTAAGTAACTTTGCATCAGTGTGATTGCCTCATTCACTAACTGTTGTTGCTGTGCCCATTCTTCACTGGTGAAGTGTTCGGGACAAATCGCCTGATTTATCTGCTGCTGCACCCGATCGCCCTCAACACAACCTCGCCACCAATGAAGTTTTGCCTCCAACAACATCCAACAACTTGCTTGTCACCGCGTCAAGCAAGGCAGTTTTTTATCATCGTCCAGGTTGTCCTTTCGTCCCAGTCCAAACTCGTGCAATCAGGTAGGGTGGTTGTCCGACATCGGATTTACCTGTAAAAATCGAACTGCGATGGAGTTGGTTGACTGCAACATACAGCCAAGAATCTGAACCAAAGCGAACATTATCGGGAAACAAAAAGCGCTCGTCTTGGACTAATCGAGAGAGCTTCCCATCCTTGCTTAAGACATCAATAGCGTTATCCCGTAAATTAGTAATAAAGTGATTGCCTTCTGCATCGGTACTGATACCATCTGAAACGGGTTTTTTTCCAACAACTTTAATCGCTTGACCGATTTCTGTGTTTGTTGCTTTCTCTCGAAAAAGTTGGGCGGGTACAGAATACAAAGTCTCGCCATTCATTGCGCCATAGTAGATTGTTTCGCCATCTGCCGAAAGTGTAATTGGGTTAATCGGCACTCGTGCATTTTGCATTGTACCGTCAGGTCTGGGGAACTTCAGTGTTTGACCTTCAACAACCAAATCAACATTCTCAGCATTGAGTGAAGGATGATTGGTAAAACGATGTGCCGTTTTGTTATTGATGTCTACGACTACGATTGCAGGTGTCGCTCCACAGTCTGCAATGTACGCAAATCCTTGTTCGGCATCTACTGCAATATCTTGCATGATGCCCGATAGCGGGCCGATTTCTTCTGGGAAATCCATGCGGAAGACTTGTTTGCGAGTATTGATATCAAAGGCAACGAGTTTTGGTTGTTGGGGCTTACCATTGTTGGGCATCCAGTTACCGTGATCTGTCACCCACAGGCGATCCTGGGAATCAATCGCAACCCCATGAGCCGTATTCAGAACATTGCTTCCACTACCTGGCTTGGCATTCCATTCTTGGTTGGGAAAAGATTCCCAATTGTTCTTACCGGGTTTGATTTCAATTAATTGTGCCGGTCCGCGCCGCATTCCATGAACGCTGGCAAACATTCGTCCATCTCGCGATGCCGTTACGTTTCCTGGGGTGATGTCCAATTCTGCAACAATTTCGGTTTTTCCGACCCCGGGAGAGGCACTAGGAGAAGTCTGGACAACAGGAATTGCGGTTGGAGAGGTTGATGATTGCTGTGTTGGATTCGTCTCTCTAGAACAAGCAGAAACAATCAGAGTTGTCGTGCACGTTAGCATCCAGATAATTTTTGAGGTGCGTTTCATACTAGAATCCTTGAAAAATAGGGGTTGAATTTAATTAAGTTTAGAGGCTAAGCGTCAAAACTTTTTCTACATCTTCGAGTCCAATATTAGAGTATTCACCTAATGCGACTGAACCGCGATTTTTCATGTGTTGGCAGATTTCAGATATCTGTTCGGAATGAAGCCTATAATTCGCTAAACAAGTGGACACACCCACAGATTCAAAGAAACTTTTTGTGTTGACAATCGCAGTATCAATACGTTGGTTCTCATTGCCATCAGTGATATTCCAAATGCGTTCCGCATACTGCAATAATTTTTCTCGCTTTGCCGCTCGTTTAAACTGCATCATGCTCGGAAGAATAACTGCCAACGATTGAGCATGAGCCAGTCCATACAGCGCAGTCAGCTCATGTCCAATTTCATGAGTTGACCAATCTTGTGGCACTCCAACTCCAATCAAGCCGTTCAGCGCCATCGTTGCACACCACATTACATTTGCCCGCGCATCATAATCGGTTGAATTTTTCAAGGTTTTCGGACCTTCTTCGATTAATGTTTTGAGAATAGCCTCAGCCATTCGATCTTGCAATGGAGCATTCACCGGATACGTTAAATATTGCTCGATTGTGTGAGTAAAAGCATCGACAATGCCATTGCTAATTTGCCACGGCGGTAGTGAGAAGGTGGTGGTTGGATCTAGCACTGAAAATTGAGGATAGACTGATGGACTGAACCCAACCAGCTTTTCCTGCGTTGCTGCCTTAGTCACAACAAAGAAGGCATTCATTTCTGAACCCGTTGCAGGCAGTGTCATTACCGCTCCCAATGGCAGAGCGTGAAGTATCGGCGCTTGCTTGGCAAGAATATCCCAAGGGTCGCCTTCAAACGATGATGCGGCTGCAATAAATTTTGTGCCGTCGAGAACTGAACCACCGCCGACTGCCAGTAAGAAATCAATGCGTTCAGTTCGTACCAAATCGATGGCTTCGATCAGCGTTTCCAAGCAAGGATTAGGTTCAATCCCTCTAAATTCAAATACGATATGCTTGGCCAGTGCTTGTTTAACCTGCTTGTAAACGCCATTCTGCTGAATGCTGCCACCACCGTAAATCATCAAAACTCTGGCATTTACAGGAATTTCAGCAGCAATGCTGGCAATTTGATTTTTGCCAAACAGAATTTTTACCGGATTTTGAAATATAAAATTCTGCACAATTGTTCTCCTTCAAGTGCTTTTTGCATTTATGTTCAGCGACAAGTTATTGCCCCAATGATTTTTTTATTCAAGAATTTTTGACTGACCGAAGAATTACCTAAAAAATGAAATCATTGAGTGTTGCTAAATACTTAAAATCTAGGGTTTCAAAAGTTCAACCATTTGTTGCGCGACACCAGTGGCGGAGGCGGGATTCTGTCCGGTTACTAATCTACCGCTGACGACGACATGTGCCTGAAAATTAGGAGCTTCAGTGTGCTTTGCACCGCGTTCAACCAGTTTCGATTCCAACAAAAAAGGCATAGTTTGCGTGAGTCCGACTGCGGCTTCCTCTTCATTTGTAAATGCCGCAACGGTTTTGCCTGCAACAAGATACGATCCGTTTGCCAGCCGAACATTTACCAGTCCTGCTGGACCGTGACACACTGCTCCAACAATACCCCCTTGGTCGTATATTGCTGCTGTCAGTTTTGCGAGTCCTCGATCGAGAGGAAAATCCCACATTGTGCCATGCCCGCCTGCAAACAGAATAGCTTTGTACTCAGCCGGGTTAACTTCTTGTGGAGCTAATGTATCGTTGACCTCTGCCATAACTGTAGGATTCTCAACAAACTGGCGATTGATCGGATCGTCGAGCTTAAGACTGGAAGGATCGATCGTGGCATTGGCTCCTGTTGGACTGACGAAATCGACTTCATATCCCGCTTGCGCGAACAGTGCATAGGGATGTGCTGCTTCACTTAGATAAAAGCCAGTTTTCTTGCCTGTATCGCCTAAGCGATCGTGATTTGTTAGGACAATCAAAACCTTATTCGGCTGATTTGAGGTCAAAGAAGTAACTGGTTTAGCATTGGCTTGAATAAAGACACCCAGCGCGCTCAAACCCAGTAAAGTCTGTATGACTATCTTGCCGTTAAACATTATTATTTTTCTCCTTATGACAGAGTTATAGTTGTGATTTCACCGCTAAAAACTAGAACGTGGAGCGAGGAATTATTCCTACATCTTCCAGAGCAGTTTGAATTGATCGGGTTATCCAAAGACTATCAACTCATCACACTGCGTACAACCTGATATTGTCAGAAAATGTCAGATAAATGTCTGAACCTGGAAAAAAAAATACTGGGTTATTTATTTATTTATTTTGCGTTGTCCACATGGGAATGTGATGTATTACCGATCGACACAATCAGGACTTGACAAATTATTGATAAATAAAGTATTATTGTATAAGTTGTCAAAAACAAAGTGGCTCTCCCGCAATGGTGATAACGCAAGGTTATAATCTAGCTGCATCAAAGTTTGATGCGATTTCACCTTTGACAATTTTGTGCCGATCGATACAATTTTCACAATCAATCCAAGAAAAACAACAAAGTTAATGCGACTTGATTGAATCTTCAAGAGTTAGTTGACCTGTGAGTGTAAACTTGAGTGGTAATACCTGTGCTGACTACAAATGCTTCAGAGATGCTAGACAAACTGCTAGAATTAGGTTCGTTAACGGATCTACAAAACACGGTTCTTCAGAAAGCTTGGTCTGGGAAGACCTACCCGGAAATAGCAGAAGACCTCGGATATGATGCAGGCTATGTTAGAGATGTTGGTGCAAAACTCTGGCGGGTTCTCTCTGATACACTCAGTCTAGAAATCAACAAGACCAATTTTCGTTCTCAAATTAAGCGGTATTTTCAAACAGCAGAAACAAATGAACCTGTGAAGCTGATTGCTTCACCAACGCACAATTGGGCCACTTCTTCTATTCACATAGCAGAATCGTCGCAGGTATCTTCATCGCTCGCATTACCATTTTCACTGTATGACGAATCAATTGGTCGAGAGCAAGAACAAATTGAGCTAACGGACTGGATTGAGCATCAACACTGTCGTTTGCTCGTCATTCAGGGTATGGGTGGAATTGGCAAAACAACGCTGACACAACATTTAGCTCGAACCCTTGGACCTAAATTTGAGCGGGTGATTTGGCGTTCCCTGCATAACGCTTCCCCAGTCAGTGAAATGATTGCGGATATTCTGGGTACTCTTGGACATTTAGATGACGAGATTCGCTGGGAAGAGGATCTGAATCACAGCCTGACCATATTACTCTCTTACCTTCAGCAGCATCGGTGCCTTTTGATTCTTGACAATTTAGAAACGATTCTCCGCAGTCACGAACGTACAGGGGATTATCGTGAAGGATATGAAGAATACGATCTGCTGTTCGCTCGTGTGGCTCAATTATCCCACCAAAGTTGTCTAATTATTACGAGTCGAGAAAAACCAAAAACAATTTCTACCTACGAAAAACAGAATAAGCAAGTTCGGTCAATAACGTTGAGAGGTCTTTCGACGCAAGCGGCACAGCAGATGTTGGTCAGTTATGGTTTTTCCTGCAATGATTCCGAAGATTGGGAGCAGTTTGTAAATCATTACGCTGGCAATCCACTTGCACTCAAACTTATATCTACCAGTGTGCGCGGGCTCTTCGAGAGCGATCTGGCCGAGTTTCGGAAACTACTGGTTCAGGGTATAGCAATTTCAGACGATCTAGATGATTTAATCGAACGGCAATTTAGTCGTTTGTCGCTGCCTGAAAAAGAACTTATGTACTGGTTCGCGAGTCAGTGCGAAACATTGACTTATGCTCAACTCAATAATCTGCTCCTCAATTCAGTTGCCCGAACCGAATTACCTCGGACATTGGAACGACTCAAGCGACGATCTTTATTAGAAGATATTCAGGGTCGATTTAGCCTCCAACCGATGATTGCAGAGTACGCGATGGGACGGCTGATTCAAGAACTTTGCCAAGAGATAGCAAGTGGCGCATTCGACTATTTTAATCGACTACCACTTGTGAATACTGAAGCAACGGATTATGTCCGCAGCGCTCAAGTGCGACAATTAGTTCAACCGTTGGTTAACTACCTCGTAGAACGATTTAGCACGCGACTACAATTGGAACAGCGAATTGAGCAGTTGAAAGATATGTTACAAAAGCTCGAACCTAGTCAGAAGTATTCGGGCTACGCAGGCGGTAATTTGTTGAATTTGCTAAGTTTAATGGATGCCGATTTAAGCAATCGCGATTTTTCTAATTTGACAATTCGACACGCTTACTTTGCGGGCAAACAGTTACATGGTATCAATTTACAAGGTTGTACGTTTGCAAACTCAGTTTTTTCGGAAACGTTTGGGAGTGTTTTCTGTGTTGCCATCAGCCCGGATGGAACAATGGTTGCTGCTGGAACGACTAGCAATGACATCCACATTTGGAAGTCGCCAAGTACAAACTCGGTAGCGGTTCTGCGCGGCCATCAAGGATGGATCAGGTCGATCTCCTGGAGCCCGGATGGTCAGTCCCTCGTAAGTGCCAGTCAGGATCGAACCTTACGTCTCTGGAGCATTATGACCGGAGAATGTTGGATGATTCTATCCACTGCGCCCGCTGCTGAAGCGACCGTTACCTTTAGTCCTGACGGTCAATTTTTAGCGAGCAGTGGAGATGATGCTGCATTGCGTTTGTGGAATGTTTCTACAGGGCATTGTCAGCGGACAATCGACCGTGCTCATGAAGCCGGAATTACCTCACTAAGCTTCACACCGGATGGAACGCGACTAATTAGCACGGGGAAGGATAATGTCATCAAAATCTGGCGGTTCTCTGACCTATCGAGGCTGAGTACGTTAGTCGGACATACTGGAAGTGTTTTGTGCAGCCAAGTCAGCCCAGATGGAGCTATCTTAGCAACTGGAAGCGATGATTGTAGTGTACGTCTCTGGAATCTTGAGACAGATGAGTGTTTGGCGGTTTTGACTGGACATACCCGTTGCGTGTGGACGGTTAGTTTTAGCCCGGATGGACAATATCTTGTGAGTGGAGGACATGACTACAGTATGCGTCTTTGGGATGTATCAACCCGACAATGCTTAAGGCTAATTCGCGGACATACCAGCTTTGTTTGGTCAGTTGTTTTTAGTCCCGATGGAAAATTTTTGATTAGTGGCGGACACGATCAGACATTGCGGTGGTGGGAGTTTTCCGAAGGACGACCGTTTAAAACGCTTCAAGGTTACAGTAATGGAATCCAGTCGATCGCCGCAAGTTCTACGACAAATCTTGTTGTGAGCGGCGGACGCGATTCTCACCTGCAATTTTGGGATTCTGAAACGGGTGAACTACTACAAACTCTCACACCACACAGCGGTTGGATTCGCTCGCTCATATTTAGCCCAGACGGCTGCTTGATCGCGAGTGCAAGCGAAGATTTATCGATTCAAGTGTATTGCACCAAAACCAGGCATAAACTTCAAAGGTTTCTGGGTCATGGTTGCTGGATTTGGTCAGTTGCTTTTAGCCCAGATACAACGGTTTTAGCCAGCGCGAGTGAAGACAAAACGATTCGTCTCTGGAGCCTTCAGTCTGGGCAATGCTTGGGTATTCTTCAAGGACATACAAATAGTGTGCGGTCGGTCTCATTTAGTCCCAATCACCGTTTTTTAGCAAGTGGCAGTCTAGATGGAACAGTTCGTATTTGGCAATTAGAAACGCAACAGCTTGTTCAGACAATTCAGACAGGTTGCGTTCACGCAATTGCCTTCAGTGTAGATGGACAATACTTGGCTTATGGTAATGAGACTGGACTCATTTGTCTTTGTGATGCGACGACTAGAGAAAACATTGCACTTCTGCAAGGACATACTAATCGCATTAGCTCGCTCGCGTTTAGTGCCGATGGTCAGTTATTACTCAGCGGTAGCGATGACCGTACTGCAAAATTATGGCAGGTGAACGATCGAGTGTGTTTTAAAACCCTAAGTGGTCATCAAGATGCAGTAACAGCGGTCGCTTTTTGTACTAATGCGGAGACTGTAATTACGGGAAACCTTGATGCGACGCTACGAATTTGGTCAATCAAAAACGGTACTACTTTACAAACGATACCAGTTATTCGACCTTATGAAATGATGAATATTGCCGATGTTTCAGGCTTAACCACAACTCAAAAATCCAAGCTCAAAACGCTTGGTGCAATGGTCGTTGGTTCCTTATTGCCAATTGCTACCGTGACTGACAATTAGCGGAGAGCATTAGCTAAGCAGACGGGAATCCCTCACCAAATCAAAGATTATGGTGAGGGAGTATGTCACTAATACCAATTCTGTATGAATTTTAGTAAACGTAGAGCGCTAAGATATTAGGTTAGTGCTTTGATTTTGACTTCTCCGAACGAAATAGCAAAATAGAAGCAATCGCAGCGAATACCATAACGCTACCAAAAACTAATAGAGCAGGAGTAAATCCGAAGCGCAGGATTTCACCAAATACAAATCCGCCCGTACCGAAGCCGATAAATAGCGTAAACACGTTCAACCCCATTGCTTGCCCTGGTCTTTCCGAACCCAGATTAGTGACAATTCCAGCCAGCAGCGGTTGCGTCAAGTCGTAGCCGAGGGACAAAGCAGTCGCAGCAAGGGTTGCGATAATCGGCGGAACATTCGCAATTAAGACCAGCGGGGCAATTGCAGCGATCGCGAAACCGATTGGTAATATCTGATTGCGCCCCCACCGATCTGCTACCCTTCCGATAATCGGGCCGAATATAATTCCCGGAATCCCGTATCCCAGCAGAGCCATCCCGATTTGGGTTTCGTTGAACCCGTACCGCTGAGACAAGTAAAGTCCCAACCAGGTAAAGATACCGGAGTGAAAAATCCCGTTCAGAAACACGTAACCGTAAGTTCTAGCGCCCCGGCGCGATGTCAGCAGTTCTTTGTATCCCGCCAGCAGATTTTTTAAGTGAAAAGGAACCTTTGATTTGGTACTTGTAATTGAGCGGCGCTGTTTCCACAAGATGTAAAACAATACGCCAGCAACAATACCGACACCCACAAACAATCCTTGCCAACCGACCGCAGGTAGCAAAATGGCACCAAAACTAGACCCCAAAGCCATACCGCCGGCCATCGCACCAAATATCCACCCCAAAGGGCGACCGCGCTGCGAGTAGGGGTACAGTTCTCCAATCAAAGTTAAAATTTGTGGAATAGTACCGCTAGCGCTCAGTCCAGTCACAAGTCGCCATCCAATTAGTTGAGTTGCCGACTGAGCAGTTGCGCTCAACAAAGTTAATACCATCATTGCGAATAATGATATTAGCATCACCGATTTTCGACCAACTTTATCTGCCACCAACCCAAAAAGTAGCGAGGTAATTCCGTAGGGAATCATGTAAGCCGGAATCAGTAATCCAATGATTTGGTTGCCAACTCGAAACTCTTCCGCTAAATGGGGAATGATTGGCGCAACCATGTAGGCTTGAAAGAAAATGAGAACGGTTGCCGCGCTGAGAGTCCATAACAGGCGCTCTCGCTTGTCCGATTCTCTAACTGATAAGCTGCTACTAATTTCCATTTTGTTCTCCAGTTGAAGTAAGTAAATGTTTGAAGTCAAAAGTCAAGCAATTTTCTACCAAGAGTTAGTATTAGGCATCGAAACCCAAGGTTCTTGAGGTGGCAAAGCCTCATTTTGTTGCAGCAGCTCAATGGAGATGCCGTTCGGGTCTTTGACAAATGCCATGAACCCATCGCGAGGCGGGCGATGAATGGTGATACCGTGAGATTTGAGAGTTTCGCACGTTTCGTAAATGTTCTCGATTCGATAAGCGAGATGACCAAAATTGTCGCCCTTCTCGTATGTTCTATCGCCCCAATTATGCGTGAGTTCGATTTCGGGTTCGCCCGGGTCTGTTGCTAAAAAATAAAGAGTGTACTGCCCGCTTGGGTAGTCTTTTTGGCGGAGGAGTTTCAACCCTAATAGTTCGTAAAACCGCAATGTTAGCTCCACATTTTCTATCCGAATCATGCAGTGTAGAAATTTCATACCGTCTCCTCCTTAAAACTCTTAGACATGGCACTTATTAAATCGGGCAACTGCTCTAAAGAAAACGCAGCAACCTGATGTTGGCGCGCCAGTTCCCAATGGTGTTCGGCTTGGTAGCCCCATATAGCCCAATAAGCGCTGTAACCTGCTTGCTTGACATCAATCACATTGATAATGTTGTCATCTAGGAAAAAGATTTCATCGGGACGAACGCTATGCTCTAGTTGGATTGCTTTTAGGGCTGCTGGTTTATTGCGTTGCTCTCCAAAAACTTGATGGGGGTCTAGCTTGATTCCGGTTTTTGCCAAAATCTTGATAATCGAATCGCTATCCTTAGCCGAAACGATATAAAGGGGAGCATCCAATCCCTTAAGAAACGATTGAATGTTTGGGTAGAGCGTATGTTGTTCTAACCACAACAATTCTCGCTCTTGTCTCGCCTTTGTCCGGTACTCGTTCACTGAGGCTACAAAAATTTCGACTTCAATCGGGTCTAAGGATAAATAAAGCCGCTCGTAATCCTCTTGCGTCCGAATTGGTGTATCCATGTCGAAAATTGCCACGGCAAAATGTCCTAAATGTTTGGCAAATTTTCGGCAGTGAGTAAACCGTTTTATAAAGGTAGCTGGGATGTTAGCTAATCCTTCCAGGCTGAAATCTTTGACCTCTAAATCATAGTAACCATTCCAAGTAACTAGAAGGCATTCGTTCAGTCCATCAGCAATTACGCCATCAAAATCCAATGCAAATATTTTTTGTAGACCTTGCATTTGTGTTGCCATTCCTTTTTTACTTTCATTTTCAGGTGTGTTTTGGGTTAAGTCAAAACTGAGAAGTGACTTAACCCAAACAATTAATCAGTCGCGAAATTACGCAGTCTTTTTGTGAGTTCAGCATTGATTGCTATCGCAGCAATCGGGGCTAGCGAATTGCTTCTGCCAGCTCTCGGTGCGGTTGCGCTCGGAGTTCGGCAACTGCCGCAAAAGTTTCGCGCATGAATTCTCCAACGTAGGCGTAATAAGAAGCTGTGATGATGTTGCCATCCCGCACGACTCGCGCATTAATTACATTAGCGCCGGAGTTGATCATGTCGTCTTTCATGTCGATGTAAGCGCAAACCGTTTTGCCTTTCAAAACTTGGGCAGAAATCATAATCCACGGCCCGTGACACAATCCGGCAACTACTTTATTGCCATCTGCCATGCTTTTTACAAAAGCCAGCGCTTTTGGGTCGCGGCGAACTCTACCGGGCGCTTCGTATCCGCCTGTCAGCACAACGGCATCGTAGTCATCGACTTTTAAATCGTCGAAGGAAAGCACTGGACTGCCTGTTTTATCCATTTTGCCGTTCAAGGGTACTGTATATTTCCCAGAAACTGCCATACCGTCCGGTGTTGCAATATCAACCGCATAACCTTCTTCCAAGAAGCGGTAATAGCAGTAAATCAAATCGTGGTCTTGAAAACCTGGACCTGTGAGAATTGCAGCTCGTGGGGCATTCGGCGAGATGGGCATTGCCCGATCCTGCATTTGTGCGCCGATTGCAATAACAGAAGATGGAGTTTGCATGAGTTTGTTCCTATGTAAATGGAATGAATTTGAGTTGCTTGCCGAGCCGATCAGTTTTTGCAGATTGTTAGGTAGAATACGCTTTCGTCAAGCTGTGCCGGATCGACCGTTTTGTGAACTTGAATGTTGTGCAGGAACGCACACTTCAAACTTAAAGGCACCACAAACATTAAGCCGGGAGTTTCTCGGCAAATTAGTTCCAGGGCACCTTTGACACCGAAGCGAAATTGCTTCTGATGGCAAACAGTTCTCAGCTTGGCTTCAGCAATGTACGAGAGCGATCGCATTCCCATCAGTTCGCAATCCATCACTTCTTGCTCGTAGCTTGTACCCGAACGGCCGTAGCGGTCGCTGAGGCGGACTAAATCAAACTTATTTCTGGGCGTTTCTACTTCCACTAATTCGAGTGTTGAGTTTCCCAGATTTTCAGTGTTGTGAAAAACACCTTTTGGAATAAATACAACATCTCCGGCAGAAACCATGTGAGATTCCTGATTGAAGAAGCTAATTTTCCCAGTACCTGACAAGCAAAGTAAGGCAGTTTCTTTGCGGGGATGGCAATGCGTTGATGTGGATTTACCTGGAAGAATGGTTAATTTCCATACATCAAAGAAGGTGTCGCAATACACTCTGAATTCCAATCCCCAAGGCTTCGGGATTACTTCATCTAAATACAAATCTTGCTTGAATTGTTCCGTTTCGAGCACTTTCCAAGTGCTAGCAGACATGGCCTCTTCAAAATGCTGCGTGTCTTGATTTGAGAGAGCAATTCTGATTCTTGAAGATGGAGCCGTTGCTATATTTGTGTTGGGCATGGCTTTACTGGGTTGAAGGTGGCTATTATTTCGACAAAACGTTGGAATTACTTCAATTTGCAAAGTTTATCGCTTCTGCAAAGCACAAAATATGTCAAAAATAGTTGACTGAACCATTAGGCAACAGCGGCAAGTTGCATGGAAAGAATCTTGACTATTTCTTCAGCAACTTTGCTCGCTGAAGCAGGATTCTGTCCGGTTATAAGCCGCTCGTCCACAACTACATTGACTTGCCAGTTCGGTTTACCGCTGTACTTGCCACCCGCACGTTTGAGGGCATCTTCAAGCAGGAATGGTACCACTGATGTTAATTTAACGGCCGCTTCTTCTTCGTTCGTAAACCCAGTAACTTGCTTGCCCTGGAGCAAATATTCACCGAATTCTGTTTTCAAGTTTACGAGCGAAGCTGGCCCGTGACAAACTGCTGCGATAATTTTGCCCCGATCGTAAGCAGCGGGTAGAATTCGCTGCAACTCTGGGTTGTCGGGCAAATCCCAAACCGTTCCGTGACCGCCCACTACAAAGAAGACATCATAATCATTTGGGTCGATTTGTTCTAGCGGTATCGTTCCTTGAGTCAAAGAGACATATTCTGCCAGTTCATCTGACAAACTTTTGGGATCTATCGGCGCATTGCCACCGGATGGAGAGGCAACTGCAATTTGGTAGCCCATCTGATTGAATATCTCAAAAGGATGTATCAATTCTGGAAGGTACAGACCTGTTAATTGGTTTGTATTGCCTAATTGAGCGTGGCTGGTAACAATGAAAAGAATACGTTCTGACATGATGGACACTCCTATTGGGGGCTAAATTTATTGAGTGGGTAATGCCAACAATGTTTAGTAGTTGATTACCTGAAAAATGCAGCCTGAAACTCAGGAAGCAGTTAGGAACACTCAATTTAAGATTGAATCAAACCAGGATTTACTAAGCAATGATTTCTGCTGCTTGTGAACTATATTCAGACTACTAGAGCAATTTGGGTTCTGCAATCTGATTTTGTCTGGTCTATAGTCAGAAATTGTCTGATCTCAGTTAATTTAGCGGCGCGGTGGTTTGTTGAGCTTATCGTTATGACTTGATTCGTCGTTCACACTTTCGGCAACAAACATCTAACAAAAATAAGCTGCCACTCAGACAGAACAAGCGTTTAAGGGTTTTTTATGAGGGTTTCTGATAGATATCGCGTTAAGAAATACCTCAGATGAATGCAGCAATGCAGTAAATGCGGCAAACTTTTGCTTTGTCGGGTCGGGTATACACCAAGCATGAAGATTGAAGGCCACGGGCAAGCCAAAATCCTCACCCAAGAGGAAATCGAACTGTTGTTCAACGACGGTTTGCAGACCGATCGCGATCGCGCCCTCTTTGGAGTTTGCCTCTACACCGCCTGCCGCATTGCCGAAGCTTGTTCCCTGATGGTCAAAGATATCTACACGAACTCTGGTACAGTCCGCTCTACGATTAACTTCCGCAAAGCCAACACCAAGGGAAAACTCCAAACCCGCACGATTCCGGTGATTGAGGATTTGCGAAGTCTCCTAACTTCTTGGCATCCCCATGCGGGTCAGACTTACTTATTCCCCGGTCGCCACCGCTGCCACCATTGGAAACACCTGCACTCGGATTCAGCAGACAGAATTTTGAGAGAAGCGTTCGATCGGGCTGACATCGAGGGAGCATCCACCCACAGCTTCAGGAGAACGGCCCTGACTCAGATGAGCAACGCCGGGATTCCACTGCGGATTATTCAAGAAATCAGCGGTCACAGTAACCTAGACCAATTGCAGAAATACTTAGAGGTGAAGCCGGATCAAGTCAGAGGAGCGATCGCGAGTCTTTCCATGCTTTCCTACACCGGAAAACACGCATTACCCCACGTACCCAATGAATTGCCCGCCGCGCCGTTGCCTCCAAAGCAACTGTCACAACTGTCACAAGCCCGCGACGACTCCTCATCTGAAGAAATCCCCGAATGGTGATCGAGCAATTTTGGATGTTGGATTTTGGATGCAAAGATTAAAGTCACGCATCCCAAATCGAATGACGGTTGCTTTCTCCCTCAAGCCAGAAGCCCTGGGTTCTACATTTGTTACAATCCTTAATCGTGCGAGGTGTACCCTATTAACCCAACTATCTTTTAGGGATAATATTTAACTCATTCCTTTAGCGAATGGCTGAATAATGACCCAGGTAGGATAACCGTACTCTGGTGATACGGTGTTTTCTAATTCATGTTTTCTGACATTCGTTAGGGTTGATAAAGTTTACCAAAGGTGAAAAAATGGCGGAAAATAGACGAATTGTTGATGCAAGAGAAGACAAAGATGGCAACATCAGCCATGTTCTGTTAGATGGCAACCAAAGGTTTACCCCTGTAGAAAAAGCTATCGATATGGTTGAAGAAGGCAAAATCGAGGGGGTACACGTTGTCCATCGTCAGGATGGTAAAGAATTTCTTCGTACCAACCCGGATGGTGATAAGGGTAACAACTTAGACACAATGGCAGAAGATTAATTTATCGGCCCTTTGCGAGGTAATACTCGCTTATATTTATGAGAGGCGGTCAATTAATATTAATGACCGCCTTATTATTTTGGGTTCGTGACAAGTAATAAAACGAAAAACGACAAGAATGAGATAGTTACAAGTTCCTTGACCTCAAAAATATTAAAATTTTGAACAAAGAAGATTATGAAGCCAAAGACAGGGCATTTTACAGTGCCATGATAAGCGCATGGCTTAACACTAAACTTGAACGCGATAAGCAATTATTAACTTTATCAACTAGCGCCATCGGATTATTAGTTACATTGTTGAGAACAGTTGGTGTTTCAAACTTTTCACAAATATTACTTTTTGGCGCAGCGCTTATTGCCTTTTTGTTCACTGTGATTTCAGTCATTTGGATTCTCGGTAAGAATGCTAACCACATCGAACAAATGCTGAACGGTTATGAAACTGAAAGTAGACAATTAGCTTTTTTAGATCTAGTCGCCACAATCAGTTTTGTCATCGGCATGGTAATGGTAGTTATAATTGGTATGTATTCGGCGACAATTAGCTTAATTGAAAAAGGAACCAACATGAATCAAGACAATATCGTTAATATTCATCGCGAATCTGTAAAAACAAATAATGATAGTTGGAATGGCGTTCATAAGTTACGTCCTCAACCCCCAAAAGCTGTCGAGACAAACTCCACCACAACTCCAAACGCATCAAATCCTTCAGCATCTTCTGGAGGTAGTGGGTCTGGTAATACAGGTAAGCCAGATGGCAGCAGCTAAGCAACATAAAAACCTCATTGTATCGAACAGACGGCAGCCCAAGGCATTGTAGAAAGTTCACATCAGCCCCGGTAACTGCTAGGGCGAAAATGCTCTCCCAGCGATCGAGTGACCTGCGATCGCTCTCCCCCCAAGGCAGAAGCTCTCACCTGAGATTTGTTACAATCCTTAATACGTTAGCGGGTACATCTACGAAACCGGCTTCAAGGAGAATTGAAAGGCGATGTGGCTAAAATACGGTGTTGCTCCCTGCGGAGAACTGGCGGGCATCGACGATGTTGCGCGGGGAAAAACTAACCTCGCGTGCCTTTACTGCGGCGGCGGACTGACAGCAAAAAAGGGTTCGGTGAAAGAACACCATTTCGCGCACACTCTTGAAACTTGCAAGTTCGTGTCGCAGCGGATTAAAACCAAAGCATTCCCATCGCTGCCGCTTTACGATAATTTTAACATCCAGCTTAAGGGTGAGGAATTGGAGCAATTAAAAGTGCTGTGGAAAGAGTACGGCGCACAGGATTACGCTATTCCCAAAGATTTGGTGAACTTTCGGTGGGAGTTGAAAGGGTTGCTAGAGTCGGAGGGCGATCGCTCGTACCGGTTCACCAATCTCGGTAAAATTCCCGTCGGCGCGCTTCCCCTGGCGTCGTTCAACCGAGTCCAGGAACCCCTGCTGCTGTCGGAGTTAATGAAGTTGGAGCGCTCTGTAGAGATTGCTGAAGCTGCGGGGTTATCTTGTTTGGAAGAACGGCGGGCTGATTTGCAGATTTATCGAGCGCAGCTTCGTCGGATTCTGGTGAACTCGCTCTATTTCCTTGAGGTCAAAGCAGACGGCCACTGCTTCTATAAAATTGGCGTTACCACTCGATTGATTGAGGAAAGAATCGCCGAGGTGCAGCGGGATGTGAGGGCGCATTATTCGGATGTCACCGTTAATTTGCTGGGATTGTGGGAACATCGGGGGAATGTGGAGCTGTACTTCAAACATCGATACAAAGCGTTTAATTACCGCATTGGCAAGCTGACGGAGTATTTTGTGTTTCCTGATGTTAAGGCTGTGCTGAATGATTTGTACGGGATGGAACCCAAGGTTCTGTCGGCTGCTGAGTCGGATGCGATCGGCGATCGGGATGTCCGAGGATGTGAGTCAAAATTGAGAGAGCAGCGGATTAGATAAGTGCGATCGCACTTACAAACATAATGGATTGCAGTACAGTTACAAGTGTTAATTAAGCAACAATCGCTAAAAAACTTTAGGTAATTATGAAACACCTTAATAAATTGGAATTTTTGGGTTGATGAAGAAGCATTCGCAGGTAAATATAGTTATCAATTCTATGAAAATCTCACTTTTACTGAAAGAATCATAACTGTTAAAGATACAGTAACAGGTGAAACTTTAGTTGTGGATGATTCTGATAGCCTTTGGAGTTGATGAAAACGCTGATTAATCTGTCTCAACTACTAGACTGCAAGCAATACCAACCCTCAAATCACCGTATCGGTAAAATCATGAAAGAAGACACCATCGAAATTGTTGATTTTCACGCACATATTTACTTTGACAGTGATAGCCGCGATGCTGCTGCGCGTGTACGCGAAGGATTGGCTCAGTTTGAGGTGCAGTTAGGGCGCTGGCACGACAAACCCATTGGGCCACACCCCCAAGCGATGTATCAAGTTGCGTTTTTACCCCCGCAGTTTGGCAAAGTAGTTCCCTGGTTGATGCTCCACCGCGAGGAACTAAATATTCTCGTCCATCCCGAAACAGGGGATGATGTGGCAGACCATACAACACATTCTTTGTGGCTGGGAGAAAAACTAGAGCTGAATGTCGAAGTTCTGCGACCTAGGACAGTCAACGCGAAGTTCTAAGTCATCGCTTTCTGCGGTGGATTGCTCTATGTAGAGCAAACACTACTTGCTAGGTTCGGTAGTCCGCAAACTAAATTATTTGCTCAGAGATATCGTTGATTAATTAGTCAAAAACAGGCTAATCTTTGGCAATTGTAATTTATTTGAAGTAACAAATGACAGTTAAAGCTATTTCCGCCACCATCCTTTTAGGTGCGATTCCGCTTCATGTTTACCAGCTACCCGACGGCGGCTATAAGGTTGATGCGATTGGGGTTATGGGTGCGGTGGACAAAAAGGGCAGCGCGTTAACTAAGTTTATCGCTGGGAAATCGGCTTTAGCTTTGCCTTTCAACGGATACAATTTTACACAAGCCCAAAGCATTCCAGTGTACGGCAACGCTCAATTAATCAAGCCTATTCCCATTGCATTAGCTACAGCATATTGGTTGCACGAAGTAGGCAAGGGCAACGTAAAAGCTCAAGCTTTAGTACAAGCCAGCATGGCAGAATCCATCGAACGGCGGGCTGACGCAGCATTCAGCCACAAGCGCACTGAAAGAGAGTACAATGTGCGGTTTGGTAAATTCGTTGATTCGGTTATGTTGGAGAACCGGCAAGAGATTATCGAGCGGCGGCTGCCCGGTGACGATCTGTACTTGCCAGAGGGGATTAACTGAACAGAAGTGCGATCGCTGCTACAACTGCGCTAGTGTTTATTGATTAAAAGTTTTCCCTGAAGCACAGCTATGCACATCTCCCGTTTTCAGTTACTCAATTACAAGTCCTTCCGGGATTCTGGGGCGTTAGAATTCCAACCGGGCATCAACATTATTGTGGGAGGCAACAATTCAGGAAAAACAGCGCTGCTGGAAGCTCTGAGCCTGAGCTTTGAGACAAGCCCGCACCGCACTATCGAAACATTCCCGCAACCCAATTCAACGCCGAACCGAGAATCTACCGCTAAATTAACTTTAATCTTCACAAAAGCAGAAATTTATAATCTGTTCGATGATTTACCAGTTAACTGCTATGTAGGATTGTCTTCTGGTCGAAATGCGTACTTACAAACAGATGAAGTGCTTACTTTATTTCAAAATTGGATGGATAATCCCAACGATGTAGAGTTAACTGTTTCAAATTTTACGGGAAGTTCAGTAAAGCGGAATGATATTTTAATCAAAGATTTAGATCCAGCTATCAAATTAACATACTATCGACCCGAACAATTTACTATAGGCTCTTCAAGAAGCCGAAATAAAAATATTATCAAAAAAGATGCTAGCAGTCGTTTTACCTTCTGCCAGGACACTAATGAAACAGATTCTAGTTATACAGAGGAAGATTTTTTCGTAACACTTTTTCACGAATTCAGAAACTGCGTTTCCCAACTTCAAGCCCAGCGGTTCGTTGGAGAATGCTCTATCGAATGCTCTATCGGAAACAATGAAGAGCTTAATCCAAGGGCTTCAAACCTAGCCGAAGTTATTCATTTATTAGAGTCGCGAGGTAAAGAAGAGCTGTACGAGCGTTTCAATGACTATGTTTCTACCATGTTTCCTCAGTTTGCATCAGTTTCAACTCAAATTCTATCGAAGCAGCACTATCGGGAACCCAACCCTGTTGAAATATTGCTTTGGCCCGCGAAATCCGCCGGAATCAATAGAAAAGATTTGGCATTTTCCTTGTCTGACTGCGGGACTGGCACCGGTCAAGTGCTGGCGATTCTTTACGCGATACTGGCTTCCCCAGAACCCAGACCGATTATTATTGACGAACCCCAATCTTATTTGCATCCAGGGGCGGCCAAGAAACTGATACAAATTATCAAGGAGTTTCCGCAGCACCAATATTTTATTGCCACTCATTCGGCCGAGATTATTTCCGCTGCCAATCCCTCAACTATTGTGAAACTTCGATATGAGGACGGCAAAACCCAAGCATCAATGATGAATGCAAAAGATATTAAGGAACAGCGCTCTCTGTTAGCCGAACTGGGAGTGAGTTTGTCTGATGTTTTCGGTGCCGACAGGATTCTCTGGGTGGAAGGGCAGACCGAGGAACAGTGCTTCCCGCTCGTCTTGGACAAGCTAGAGCCAAAACTTTTGACAGGAACCAAAATTGTCAGCATCAAAAACACGGGGGATTTATTGGGAAAGAAAGCTCACTTTGTTGATGTTATGTTTGACTTATATAAGCGCATCAGCGGTGGGAATAATTTGTACCCTCCTGCTGTAGGTTTTGTATTCGATAAAGAGTGTTTGTCCGATTCGGATATTGAAGATTTACAGAGAAGAAAGCCGCATCCTATTGAATTTATCGAACGGCGGATGTAAGAAAACTACCTGCTGCATCCCGATGCTGTAGCAGCCGTACTCAACCTAGAATATGCGGGGCGAGAACAACCCATTGCCGGCGAAGAAGTTCGAGAATGGCTCGAAACTCATAAATCAAATAAGGATTATTTCCCCAAAAATTCTACCCAGCAGGATCTATTAAATCCCCAATGGGTTGACGAACATATTGATGCAGCAAAACTGTTAGGTGTCTTATTTGAAAAATTATCGTTCGCACGGGTCGAGTTTAGGAAAACCAAACACTCAGTAATGCTTACAGAGTGGTTGCTCGAAAATAACCCCGGTTGCTTCGACGAATTAGTCCAGTTTTTGCAACGTATCCTTGATGCGGGTAAAGCAGCGGTGTCTTGACCCTCAGTGGCATTCCCGATCGCCACCAACAAGCAGATTTTGGGAAAACTAAAACCAACCAAAACCCCAAACCACCCCGTCATGCCCGAACTTCCTGAATCTGAGAAACTCGAACCAAAACCCTAACAGCAAGCCATACCCTTGCCTTACCGTTTTACGCCGTATCCTCTAACAGCCAAGGTGCTGAGTTTTAGCTATTTTCTGGTAACTTTTAGAAACCTGCACGGGATCGTCGTCAGCCGTCTCTTGATAGGGCTGGATCGATTCGTTCGTTACGATAACCCGAGGATCTTGTAAAAACGATCTGTCAGCCTGAACGGTATGTTCAATCGGAGACTCTTTCGGTGGCAGGTTTTCAATCAAAGACTCTTTCGGTTGCGACCAAGCTAATATCAGAGACGAAAGCCAGGTGTTTTCAATCAAAGGCTCTTCTGGTTGCTGGTTTTCAACCAAAGGCTCTTCCGGTTGCAGGACAAGCCGAACTGTGTTTTTAATCGGAGGCTCTTCCGGTTTCTTGTAATTGTTGAAATCAATCGGAGGCTCTTCCGGTTTATTGCCATCAAAATCGAATAGCTGTCTGATGAATGCTGCCAGTGCTGCGATGATTTGGGTTAGATCGAGGTCTGATGAAGCTGCTAATTCAATTTTTCCCGCAAGCACTTCTAGACCGCAATCTTGAGACTGTTGTTTCACTAAGTCTGGCTGGTAAGTTATTAGCTCGATGGCTCTGGCTATCTCTGGTTCGTTATGCCACAGTTTTTGTCTGAGATTCTCTACCTGTTCCCAAAGCGCTTCTCCCAAGTCCGGCAACTTCTTGCCGGCCATTTCTTCGAGTTTCTCAATCATTTTCGTCAGGAGCAGGGTAGCGATCGCAGCGTCTGTTAGTGTTTCCATATTGCAGAGAGTGATTTTCGTTACTTTCCTAATTATGACCGATCGCTCCCAACACCAAGATTTTTGGGAAACTAAACCAGACCAAAACCCCAACACGCCATGCCCAAACTCCATGAGTGCGATCGCTGTCTCCTTTTTGCCCGCAACCCACACCTCATCTGTGCCGTTCATCCCGCAGGCCCTAACACCAATACTTGCATTGACTTTCGAGCAGACCCCAACGCCGCATCAGAGGAATTGTGGGAACCTGAAGGCGCGAGTTACTACAACGGCGAACTCATCCTGCAACCGAGGCAACGGTGGACTTTGGAACAGCAGTTGGAGCTTTTGGATACCCACCCACTGTTTACCGGTCGGTGTCCCCGCTGCGAAATGACTTATCCCAAATACGAAATACCCCCGGTTCATTGGGATTGTTCGGAGTGCGGATGGATGGACGATTCGGTTTGACGTGACGGCTTGCAGCGATCCTCTTCGAGGGCAACGCTTGCGGGCGTCGTTAGTTTGATTGGTTGCAGAGCCATAGGAATTGAGTGAGGGAAATTGGCTTTGCTATCAGTTCTCACGCCAACTAGATTTACCGGGATGAATGCGATTTTACCGATAGCTTATATGATAAAACAGCCAACGCAAGCGGATGAGCAATCGCTCGTAAAAAAGCAGCAGTTCCTTTGTCATCACCGTGAGATCCGATTCCCGATCTCTGGTTGCCGACACCCGATCGATCGGGATGCAGTACCCCAAGCTTTAGATGAGGAGATGGCGCTGAAAATGCAGGTTTTTTATGGCTTTTTTTCCTGATACAAGAGTCTTTTATTGGAAGTCTTAAAAAGACAATCTCTTCTAACAAGTAAAGTATGGCTACCAGAGAATTTGAAATAGGCAGTTTTGATGGCGCACCTGAGTTGAGGATACACCGATTCATCCCCCAAACGAGGTGGACTAAGCATAAAGTTTTTGTAACGATTACCCTACCTGATAATGTTGCAGAGCAAAGTTGGAATGATGCTAAAAATTGCGCGATTGCTGCCGGAGTAGCCCTAGGCATTGCAGCTATTTTTTCAGCAGGAGCAGGAGCACTCCCCGGTTTTTGGGCAACGTTTGGCGTTTGTATGGCCGCTAAAGGAATTAACCTGACGATTGATGCCGTTAATTTGAGATTTGATACAAAGCATGGCAGTTGGGGATAAGCTCACCTTCATGCGTTTTCGAGTAGCTCGCAGTCGTGAATCGCTAGAGGGAAACCGATCCGCAGAAATTAAACTTTATGACGAGGATACAGGGATATTTGACAAAGACGCTCATCTGGGTACAGCAACCGTTGGCAGCGATCTGGCAGGTAAAGGAGAGCAGCAAGGTAAGTTTACTGATGATGGAGCAAACTATACCCTGTACTGCGAAGTAGTTTGAACTTGCGTCTTCAAATACTCACCCCACAGCGGAACATTAAGTATTTTCCGCTGTTTTTTTATGCGCCTAAAAGAACGGTTAATCTTTGCCGCTCATACTGATGCAGTGATGGGAGGCGATGCTGCATTTCAAAAATGGCTTTCCGCGGCTGCGGTACTTGGTGGAAAGATGGCTGATGGCTGACGATCCAAACAGAAATCCTTATTTTTGATTTTGAGATAGCCTTTATGCGGCCTTAATTAGGGCTTGCTGAAGAATGAGCCAAAAGGTTACAGGGTCTGTGTTAGACGATCGCGCTACCCGTGCGACTTGTGCAAAGAAAACAGGTAAAATAGATCAGAAACCTTAAAATTAACAAGCGATCTTACTTTGTTATCGTCCGCATCCTTTACGGTTTCCCCCACACAGTAATGTACAAGTTTCCACATTTTATTTATCCGGTATGAAGCCTGGACAGTAGAAAACCATTATAGGGCTTGCTGAATAAGTCCCTCAAGAGCAAATCTGAATGCCCAGAGGGCTTGAAAAATGTGAGTTTAACGGTTTGCTTCCGGCCTTGGATACCCAAGGATAGTCCGTAAAAATGCACGGTTTTTGAACCAAAAGATGCCATCATCTTGCTCTTTTTGGTTGGCGCAATGCTTGAAAGCCTTGTCTAGCAAGCCTCGTGCATTTATTCAGCAAGCCCTATATAAAAACTTAGAAGGTGTCTTCTGATGGCATTTCCTATCTACTTTCAATCTCCAACCGATGAAATAGCAGACGGCATTTTCATCCAAACGTCTTGCTCTATAAGTGAATCCGGGGTATTGACTCTATCCACACGAAGCTGGACAAAAAACAAATTCATGGGCGCTCGCAGTCGAGTCATCATTGTTTTACTTGATGAAAGCGGTAAGCGCCTTTGGAATACTGATACGTTCCAATGTGGGATTGGAGGAAAATACGATTTTTCTGGAAAGTCAGACCGTACAATAAATCCCGAACCTATTCAAGTCCCTCAACCCTTTCTTTCACAAGTCCGATTTGTTGAGGTCGTGCATTTTGATGAGCCAAAGCCTATCACTGACTACATAGGAATATTGAACAATCTTTTCAATATGAACACGACCTCCCACAACACAAACACGCTCACCCACAACGGGAATATCTTTCACGTTTTCACGCATACAGTCGAACAAATCGGAAACAATACCAAAATGCAAGACAACCGCAGAGCTAATTTCTCTAAAGGCGATTATATCGACCAAAAAGGCTCGTCGATAGGGATTGGTGTTAATAAAGGAAAAGTCCAAACTGAGAATACAGCAGGAACCATCAATAAATTTGACAACGAGATTCTGCCAATGATTGAGTCTCTACGTCAGCAAATCGAAGCTCTAGATAACCATACAGTACGAACTGAGGCACTAGAATATTTGGATGACGTGGTAACTGAGATTCAATCTTCAACCCCAAAACAATCGAGGTTAAAAGCTTCTTTTACTGCACTATGGAATGTAGTTAAAGATACTGCACTTACCGCTAATGCTGTAAGTGCAGTAGCAGAAAGATTTGGTTTCCCATAAAATTAGGTTAGGTAATACAGGACTACGCAACTGTTATAGATGAGCGTCCGACACAATTGTGCGAGAAATTGGTGGTGGATGGCGATCGCTCCCTACAGTTTTTCGCCCTACCTCTGAGAAAAGACGCGATCGCCATCCATCAATGTCGTCTAGTTCTGGGGAAATAGTACGATTGCTACTGTCGGGCGATCGCCAGTTCGAGCAAATCTAGAGAATCTGGCGATCGGTGAGGTTCCTACTGAGCCTCAGCTTCCTGCCAACCTTGAATGGCCCCGACAACAAAAGCACCGGCTGGGTTGTCGATGGCTTTTTCAAAGGCGGCCAGACCCCCTCCCTTAGCAGCATTGATGGCTCGCTGTTTCCAAGTTGGGTCGCTCTCTATGCGGTTGATAGCTTCTGCTGCTACTGCCATCTTTTCTGCTGTGGTACGGGGAGGGTTGGTTTGAGACAGTTGCTCCAGGAGTTGGCGAATCTCTGCGGCTGCCTCGACTAGATTTTGTTTCTCGGCTTCGTTGATAGTTCCAGCTAACTTCTCTGTATTGATTTCTCCATGATTGACTCCAACGCCTATTGAAGATTTGCTTTGATCGATATTCATTTCATTCATGATTGCTCCTAAATTATCTCCATAATTATTGCCGTAAACATGAAAAATTAACTTGGCATCTTCACCGTCTCCCAAATCAGTCTGCAAGTCGGTTAGGTAATTTTCAATATAATAAATAAATGGCTTAACTATAGTGTGGTTAAATTTATCTATTACCTCTTTATGCTTGTTGCAGCCCAAATAATCTCTTGTAACAAAAGCTAACTGCAAGTAGCCGTCGTCGTTGTTATAAAACTTTTGCAATCCATACTGAAGTAGTTGATGGGTAAAACTTATCTCATCCTCCTGCGATTCATCAGGAACTTTATATTCTGTTTTTAATGAATCAAAGCATATAGGTTGAATATCAGATATGCTATGGTTATTTCTTAAAAAATCACTAATGACTAAGTTTTTGTCGATAAAGTTCACAAATCTTTTAAGGTTGTTCATTCCTGCGTCAGGTGTCGTTTGCATAAGCCGGTTTGCATACATTCTAAATTCAGACGATATTTTTCTGAGTTCGTTCTTACTGATTTTAATATCTATCTCCATTTCATTTCACTCCACAACAGGGGCAGTAAACACCAATTACCTTATTTAGAGGTCGAGTCTTAACAGTTACTAGACAGCAAACAAGTGTAGTTGTCTCTAGTTCTTCTTGCTCAAATAATATCTTTTCGGTTTCTAGTTTTGGTAGTTTACCAGCTTTGAAATTCACAAACTTATTTCTTTTGGTACTTTTCTCTAAATCTTTCACCCACTGATTGAGTAACGACTTTGCATAGTTGCTAGCAATAATTTGGGCTTGTTCGATAACCTCATCTCTTAAAAACTGGCTGTGTTGGTGTCGCAGTCCGCAGTATGGACAAAATATTTCGATGATATCTTCCCTTTGAAAGTCTTCTACTGTCAGTTTGAATCTGTCATCACAAAAGGGACATTGAAGCGTAATAAATCCATCATTATCGCTCGGAACCGTTATTTGAAAAGATACATCAGCCATATTACTTTACACCTACAGTTGCGCTGACATTTATTCCGAAAGCATCTGCCAAGCAAATCGCCTCAAACCTTCCGATTGCACCGAGTCATCCTTCCACCCGCAGCCGGGTGGAGGACAATCCCCCGCAGCGGTACCCTTAAATTATCAGCTACGCAAAAACGCTCGCTCGACACCCCACTTGGAAGTGCAGCCGACTAATCCCCCAACAAACACCCAAAACGCCCCTTGAGGCCACACACTTAACACCGCAAACTCATGCGGCCACGATTGCCACAAGCGAAACATGATTGCAGCGATTGTTGTTAGTAACAATATTTTGCCCACAGTTGCTTCACCGATCGTCCAACCCCGGTAGATTCCATGTCCACAAGCGACTATCAGTTGAACGAACAGCACCAAATTCAAGAAGATAGCGATGCTGCTGAGGATGTTGCTGTTGATATTTTGCAAGAAAGTGATGAAATCCATAGGGTTGATTTTTTCAACTACTCCCCCAATCTAGCAAGCTTAACAACGATTATGTGACCGCAGCTCTCAAGTTTCCCAGTCAACGACGGTCAGCCCTGGAGTCACAAACTCAAAAAACCAGGGGGGCGGTGGCTGGGTGCGATCGCCCTGACTCTGTTACTGGTGCAGTATTTCTGGCAGTTGTCGCAGTTGTAATTCAGGGCCGGCTATGCGTACCGGATGGTGTGATTGTTGCCCGATTCTCCGCATCGCAAGGAACAAAGTTATTAAAAAAAAAATAGTTTACAAATCGTTTGGATAGTGGAAAGAATGCGAAGCACGAAGCACTTTGTGAAAAACTCCCTCTTCTGATTTTTATTGTTTAATTTCAGCCATAGGTAACAACAAATTATCTGTTATTTGAGAACGAACATTACGGCTAAGATCGCAATCGCTATTTAAGCAAAGAACCAGCAATAAATTGGCATCATAATACTGTTTAAGTAATTGTTTTTGTTGTGCGGTAAAATTCCAAATTTTACCTAAACTCTTATATGAAACTATTACTTTTTTTACTCGATCTGCCCAAGCTTGACCGTTAGCTTTCCACCAATCTCTTAATATTTTCTCGTCACGGTCTCGCTCAGGTAATTGTTCTTTCAGTTGTTGTAGTGCTTGTTTCAATTCAGGCTCTGGGTCGAGATTAAATTTAAGGTAGTGATCGATAGCAAGAACGCGCTCAAGAGCAATAGCAAGCGGAGGTTCAAGAGTATGGTTTAAACTAGGCTCAAAATCATAATCCTGCAGGACTGAGCTAATATCTAGTTTCAAAGCACGGGCTAAAAGACTAACACAACTAAAAAGACGAGTAAAAGGCAAATCAAGAACACCACCTAATGTACGATCTGGATCGAGGTCTATATCAATATCAAGATAAAAAGCTCGTACTGCCGCAGATTTATATTTACAGGGAAGGTTTAGTGAATGCGATTCCTTGCTTACCCATGTCAGGAACTCCTGCAACTTCTCATCAGCAGCTAAAAGTCGATCTACTTTGTTTTTCATTAACAGTAACAAACGGTCTGCACTTGGGGAAATTTCAACGGCCAACAAAAATACTTCTCGCCAATGTTTCTCAGTGATATGACTGACTAATTTTGGCAGTGCTTCTTCTAATGGTTGTGCCCCCAAAACAATCTCGCGAGCTGTAAAATACTCGTGAAATGTTAGATGGGAAAATGAATAAATACCCTTTGCTCGTTCTATCAGTAACCCGTGTTGAGCTTCAATTGAACGCAAAATAGCTTCGCTGTCCAGTTGCAAGGCTTCTTCATCAGTATTGACGCCGGGTAAGTTAAGAAGATAATCCTTGATATATCGCCCGACTACCTTTTGCTTAAAAAAATAGTCACCATTATCAAATGTAGTTAGAGCAATTTTTCTGAGAAGATACTTCTTGCGTTTTGGTGTGAGATTTTTATAAACTTGATCTCGATAGATTCCGCGCTTGGCATCCCATTTTTTGAGCAGCGCATCTAATCCATCTTTGTAAAGCTCAGATCGACTAACCGGAAAATCACCTGACTCTTCAAATGCCAAACATAGAAGTAAGAGTAACAAAGGATTAGTAGCTAGTTGTTTGATACGGTTCTTGTCTTCAAGACGGTTGAGAAAAGTTTCCGGTTTTACATCTTTATTCTTAAACCAGTTTTGAGCAAATGTATAAATTTGTTCGTCATCGAAATCAGCGATTTCCACCTCGGTAAATTTATCAAATGTATATTCTTTGGCCGCAATGCGACAGGTCATAACAAAGTGATTTTTACTAAACACATCTGAAAAATTACGAATTTCTTTGAGGACATAACTGCTGTCCTCTTCTTTAACTTCATCTAATCCATCCAGTAATACTAACGCCTTGCCTTTGTTGAGTACATAAGCAATTTCAGTATTAGTTACCTCACAGCAGGATAATTGCTGAATGATATATTCCAGTAAACTGGGTTTATTTTGGGTTTCAGCAAAGTCTTTGAGCGTAACAAAAATTGGCACGAACTCAGCTTGAAACTCACCTCCATTACACTGAATTGCTACATACTTCAAAAACGTGGTTTTACCCGCACCTGGCTTGCCCAAGATAATTAACTTAGTATATTTCTCGACCGCGTTCAATCCTGGTACTCGTTCTTCTGTGATTCTGCCCAGTCCAAAACGCTCAAAATCTTCCAATTTACACTCCTGCTGGAATTCTGCAATTTCTTTGCGCCGCCGTCCTGGAATTTTCTCTAAAATATTAACGTTAGTGTAAATGTCCTTCAACCAGATCGGTTTAGTCATATCTAACGCCCGCATCTCGCCGTAGCGATCTTGAATGATTTGATTTACTTTTTCGCGCACCTTTTGCACCAAAACATCGATATCTATGCTAATTTCCTGTTCTGATTGTTCTTGGGGCTGAGAAGATTGGTTAGTTTCTACAACCGAATTGCCTTCTGGGTAAGCGATTACTTGCCAATCCTTCCCCAACCTGTCACAAATATCAACAAAATACTGAAAATCTACCGATCTGCCATTAAAAAAACTATTAATGGTAGTTCTGCAAACTCCCATATTTGTAGCTAATGCCTGTTGGCTGTGAAACCGATTTCGTCTGAGAGCCAATTTAACTTCATTAATATACTCTGAGGCAACTCTAAGCGATCGTGATGACATTCTAAGCGATCTTGATGACATAGCTCAAACCCTAACAAAGTTTTTTTTATGATAACAACTTTTTCTGTTACCCACCAAAATGAATCACAAGTCAGGCATTCCCAATCACTTCTCAGGCTAAACCCGAGCACCCGTCAGACTCGATTAGTATATTTGATAACATTTTATTGGGATTGCTGGTAAAAGAGTACGGACTTGGGTAAATAGCTGATTGCTATTTCGATATGACCGCATCAGCCAATAACGTGTAGCGTGTAGCAGTACCAATCTGAGATTAAGAGCTATTTGAGAAACAAGTCAGACAAAAGTAAAACAAACTCAGTCACTTCGCCGTCAAAAACCCCGTCTGTTGTAGGTAAAAATGAAGTTATCGAATCTAACAATATTCCCAGAGCTGAGGAATTATCTATGAGCGTTACACAAACTTTAGCTGCGCTTCAACATCGAGCTGCGTCCATACCTAGCGAGTTATTGAAAATGAATCAAGAATCACAAGTGCAAATTATTCGCTGCCCCAACTGCGGAAACCATGCCGAACGCCACTATATTTTCAGCAGCAACGTAACTCGAACTGAATGCGATAAGTGCGACTATTTAATGGTTGCCGACACAACTTCAGGACGAGTCATAGAAGCTTATGCGCCGGGCATATATCCGCATCGTTTGAAGTAAGAATATCAATATGAATGGCGATGTCTGTAAATATAGCGAAAAGTGCTTGGAGCGAGTGGTGATTGCCACCTTCGCTCCTTCCGCATCAGTTTCTTGCCATCATTCATCATCCATTATTTCCTGCGCTATCTTATCGAGCCGATCGTTTGCATCTTTGGCAAGGCGCAGACAACCCACACAGCTAACAGCACTTCCCAATGCGGTAACAGTACCCTCTGAAACTTTTCCGAGTAGTAGAAGTCCTGCACCTATAAAACCAATACAGGCTAATATTGAGGTCGCAGTTAAGGCAACATTAAAGCTACAACGAGCTTGGCGCAGGCGTTCTTGGGTAATGCTGATTTCGATGTTGGAGTAATGTTTGGGGGTTAGTTGATTCATGGGTTTTAGAATTATTGGATGGCATATTTTCATTATCCAGCCCCAGAACTAAAATATTGTCTGCGAAATGACTGTCTTTTGAAGCTTTTGCGATCGTGTTGTTATCTTGGTGCTTGCTCTTAACTTTCACAAGCGTGAAATAATGATGAGATAGGCACTAAAAATGTGAAACACATCAAATGACTGACTGGCCGCTCGAACCAATCAATTTACTGGACACGGACTATGCCGACATCCTCGCCAACAGCAGCGATCCATCGTTTGAAATGCAACTGGTCAGGTTTGGGGTGGATGCAGCAGAAGCCCGCATCAAAACCAATTTCCTCACCCTGGTGCGCCAAAAACCTGAGACTCCAGAGGAATGGGCAGCTTTAACCGAGGCTTGGGAAGTAGCTTGCGGGTATACACCAAACGCTCAAGATTTTCAACTAATTGTAGAGTTGCTTTGGGAATCAAGAGAGTCTGGAGAATAAGCTGCATCAATTAACTGCACAATTCTATGAGACGGTTCCACATCGGCATTAGCTCCACATCCTGGGGATTGTACAGCAGTTCTTTGAATACGGGAAACTCTTTGAGGTACATCTTATAGAGCTTGGGATTGCTTTGAAGGCTAGCTTCGGTGTTAGCGATTCTATCGGCAAGTTTTACCGCTAAAGCTTTTTTGTTGGACTGGATTTTTAAGGCAGTCTTGCGAAAGCGATCGACTCTATTCTCCCCTGGTTCACTGGTTACAGCAAATACAATATCAGCCGTCTCTTTTCCAAACTCTGACACCAACACCTCATACGCAGTTTCTGTGTCTTCAAGCGTATCGTGGAGCCATCCTGCTGCTGCAATCGCTTCATCTGCTACATACCCGAATTCTGCAAGCACTTGAGATACTTGAGCTAAATGGTACGAGTAGGGACGATCGCCGTATTTTTGGTTAGCGTGTTTGGCGATTGCAAATTCTCTAGCTTGATTTGGGATGCTCATAATATTTACTATTTTTCTTCCTTTCTTTTAACTGCCAATCTTTCTTTATGTCACCCAAGTCTCTAGATTGCATTCTATTTAGAACTTCAGATTCCCAATTGACACCGAAATACTGTTTAATCACTTCGATGTGCCCGATCTCCTTTTTAGTCAGCCACCATTGCCGACCCGCGAATCTCACAGGAGAGGTTAGCTGCCCACTTACCTCAAGGTATTTCTCTAATTCAGCAATCTCATTCTCATCCAACCCATAGGCTTCGGCTTTCTCAAACCACTCGCTCCAACTCATATGCGTGTTAGAAGGAAAACTGGATAAAAACTCTTGCGTTAGCTCGTCTAAACCGTTTTGATTGATGTAATTGGTCATTTCTTGATCTCCTTTTTTCGGGTTGGATAACAGTTATTGCTATTTTATCGATTGAGAAAGTGAGGGAGTGCGGGTACAGAATATCAAATCCCCTGAATCTAGGGTAATAAAACTACCCGGCTCTGCTGTCTGGGTAAACTCTTCAGGGTTCATTCTAATAATTAAGGTTGGGCTAACTTATTGAGTCGATGCTGTATTTGCTGTTTGGTGCGATGTTGCTATCCGCCTGCTGCGTAATGTTCCCGGTTTTTGTCGTACATTTATTTGGTATTTGAGCATGGCTCTTTCTAGCTTGACATAATTGATAGCACTCGGATTCTTTGTGAAAGCTTTATAGGCAGCATTCATTTCTATTTTAAGCTGTTTCTTGATGTTTAGTTCGTCCATAAATGACAGGCTCTTTAAGATAAACTCATGCAGAAGAAACTAACTTTATCAGCGCCAACCAATTCTATTATACAATGAAAATAGCAGGCATTAGAGTTTTCAGAGGTGAGGTTATCTATGAACGTGGAAATAGTTAAAGCAACATTGCTGTCAGAAATTCAAGAATTAGAAGAAAGTTTGCAGATAATTGCCCGCAGGGTGCAACAAGGTGATGCAGTCGGCTCCCACACCAATATCGATAGCTCTAAAGTCAATAATTTGATTGGTAAGTATCAATTATTGATGGAACTGAGGGCCAGTGAAGCCAAGGAACAAAGCTGACACTTCGATTATTGTTCCAACTTCATCAACTTTCCCAACTTCCGGTTGAGCAACTCGGCATCGGTTTCACCCTCGCAGCGTTCCTTCTCTAACCACTCTAAAATCTCAGGCTTGGGGCGAAACGAGAACACGGGGCGCTTGCTGTCGTACTTAGCTTTGGCTTCTTTGATAACGCCTGAATTCTTAGTATGCCATTGTTGCTGCGGGGAGATTTCCACAACTTCGATCTCAGTCCACCGGGCTTGGATTCTTTCACCCTGCCGTCCCACCAAAACATGAGAGAGGAGATACTTTCGAGCACCCCGTTCCGTTTTCCAAGTCTTTGCTCCTTCCAAAGTAGCCGAATCAATGGCGTTGTACTCAGGGTTTCCCTGCGTTTCGGTGGCATAGCGCACTTTGCTATCCTTTTTGAACCTGATGGCGTACAAGCTCAACTCCCAGCCTCCTGCAACCTGTGCTGCTGGTAGCGTTCCCAAGCAAGTGTCGCTCGTTCTTCATAATGGGAGTCGGGCTTTGTGGCAGAGAACGCCTCTGAACTGTGGTTTCTATAAGCTTGTTCTGCTGCTTTTTCTACTTGGGTACGAGCTATCAGAAACAGGGATTGGTGTTCTAATGAACCTAGTTCCGCTTCTGCGATTACCACGTAACTGTTGGGATATTGAGCGACGGCATTGTCAGCACCCCTGCGGGTTTTCCAACGTTTAGCACTAGCCAAAGTATTGGCATAGTAAAATTGTTCGGGTTGTCTAATGGATTGAGCTACAAACATAATCTTTGTTGAGTTTTTGATTGAATTGCTTTCTGGCAGCAACCAAGCTTTAGATAAGGAATCATCTCGATCACCCTAAAATTCGGGGGGGTTGACCAGTTATAACTTCTTCGAGAGTAATTGATTCCTCTGACAAATGGCTAAAAGGATCGCCTAGCCTGCGTCTCTCCATCTCTTCGATCGCTAATTCCTCCCAAGTGTCGGGGTGCTTTTTTTTGAGCTGTATAACGTGCGCGAATTCGGGTTTGGTTAAATGCCACTGTTTGCCTGCAAAGCGGAGCGGGTAAGTTTTTAGGTACATGATTGCACTACTCCTGGAGTTAATTATTATCGGGGTCTGTTGTGTGTTAAGTGATTGGAAGTTTGTTCTTACCAACGTTCTTTCTCGTGTATTCTTTACCTTTAAGCATACTCGCCCTCCTGTTAAACCTAATATCTTGCTGGTGATAAAACTGTCGATTAACGCTTCGATGAACTCTCTAACTGTCATCTTTTCCCCTTGTCGAACATCGCTCTGTCTGCTGCCTCCCCATCTATCACCAAACTCTCAAATGCAGCTTCTATCCAAATCGTTGCCCCCGAACACCGAGCTTTGCTCGCATCCTGAATCAACACGCAGCCGCTGGTGAACTCAACCCGTTTGGCATAGACCGACCCCAGGTAAGTATTGATGCTGATAGCCCGCTCGTCCACCAAGACTTTCCTCAGCTTGCTAGCTTTTTTATTGGCGGCAGTGATGTGCCTGTTCACGTAAATCTGTGCTTTCATACTTGTATCCGAACTTTGCTTTGGGTACTGGCGATCGCTGCTGACTTTGACCGGAAAGAGCGATCGCTTTGAATGACAACATCCTCGCTATTTTAGTTCGTTTACGAACAACTGTCAAGAGTGCCAGTACAAGATTTTTTGGGAGATGCGCCCTCACTGGATGAGTATTGGCGCGGTATCATATTGTTCGGTGTAAACGCTGCTTCCTACAAGTTCGCGCTCGCCCAGTCGCTGTTGGAGCTAGTACCGTTCGGCAAAACCCTGATTGCGTTGGATGAGTTAGCAGAGCCTTATGCGCGGCACACTTTGGAACACCTACGCCTGTGTGACAGCCAATCTGTGCAAACTAAAGTTCCCTATCCTTTTCTGGAAGCTTGCCGCCAATACAACCGAGAGGAGATTAGTTACGACCAGTTGATGGGAATTACGGCGAAGGAAGGGCTAAAGGTGGTGCTCAAGAAATTCCACAACCTCAACTCATCCGCTATTCCTGCACGTTTTTTCACGAACGAGCGCCTGGGTTCTAGGGCAAAAGCGATCGCCCTGACCGATGAGTTGTTTCGGCTCTTAGAAGGCAATCAAGCCCAGAACTTACCGGCTGAGATTGAGTCGAGGTGGCGCTTAGTCGAAACGGCGTGGGAACTCGGCATCTCCCGCAACCTGATTGCTGTGAGTTACGATGCTGAGGAAAGTTTGCTATTTACTCAAAGCAACCGCCGCACCAACATCACTTCGTGCCGCAGCGCTCTCAACGGCTACCAAAAGGGCAAGTGTTTCTATTGTTTCGGGGAGATTTCGATTGTTAGCGGAGCGGGAGATTTGACGGATGTGGATCACTTTTTCCCCTACGCGATCAGAAAGGAGATTGCTCAATCCGTTGACGGCGTGTGGAATTTGGTGCTAGCTTGCGTTACCTGCAATCGAGGTAGCGGCGGTAAGTTCGACCGACTGCCGCACCAGCGGTTTCTAGAGAGGTTGCACAAGCGCAACGAGTTTTTTATCGACAGCCACCATCCTTTAGGAGAAACCATAAAGCTGCAAACAGGCAAGTCTAAACCTCACCGGCGTTCTTGTTTGACAGGCAACTACAATACAGCAAAAACTGGTAGGCTAATTAATAGTAACTGGCAACCTGCTTTTGAGTATCCCCCAGCTTTTTGATTGATGGTTTAACCGATGGCTAATAAATTTCAACGAATCAAGCTTTACTTTAATGTAGAAAAGATTTGTTTGGGCGGTGTAGATGACGACTGGTGGCTCAAAGATTTCGACGGCGATTATTGGGCTTCTGATTACTTTTGGCTGCCCATTGGCTATAACCCGATTGGACAACCTGGAAATGAACTTTTGCAATTTATCAAGCCTCCCGCTTAACCAATCAGATGAAAGAATACCGATGCACCCGCAACGAGCCCTACGCCCACCCCTGCGACGGCCGCTCTGACCAGGGCGCTAGAAATGGCTATTACATCCGAGCCGAAACAGCGCAAGATGCTTTGCAAATCATGACCGACCGTTTCCCTCAAGAAGCCAGTCCAGGATTCACTATTGATGAGTGGAAAAACCTTCCTTGGTTGGCAGAGCGATCGCCTGCAAGCTCTCCGAATTAACTTCAAACAAATTATCCATGAACGCTCAAAACCAAAGTCAACAAAGCATACTAAAATCGCATCCCATTCCCGGTGATGACGGTCAAGCCCCCGGTCGCATTACTCTCAGAGAATGGCGCAAGGATGAAGAATGGGTAACGCACTTTTTCAACCTGCAAGATGGGGGATTTTATTACGGTCGCTACTTCACCGATTTAGGGGAAGCTGAGGCTAACTTTCAAGTGCGAGTAAAGGAATATCTCGGTGTGCCAGAAAAGTTGCCCAGTTCGTTTGAGTCAGAGGAACCTATCGAAATACCGGAACGCATTCTCGAAGGCATTGATGCGGTTCGAGCTTTGGCAACAATCAATATGTTCGACGTACAAATAGTTCGAGCTCAAGCCTCCGCTTTGGAATACCTCGAAACAGCCCTGTGGATTGAAGCTAACCCGGAAACTTACTACGATGGAATAATCAGGGGATTTGCAGCGCTATCAAATTAATGGCTTCTAAGTGGTGGCAACAAAAGCGATCGCCTTGTGAGAATTGAGCTATGGCAAAACCCAAAAGATATCCCAATAATTGGCAAGAAATCGCGCTCTCGGTAAAAGAAAGTGCGCTTTGGCGTTGTGCAAAGTGCCATCAACAATGCCTCCGACCCGGCAAACAAACCGGCTTAACCAAATCTGAACGGTGTGCCTTAACTTTGGCGGTACACCACCGCAACCGGATACCGGAGGACAACCGCCCTGAAAACTTAATCGCTCTGTGTACCGCGTGTCACCTTTCGTATCACAATCGCGGTCAGTCCAACGTATCGCCGGGGCAGTTGTCGCTGTTCCCTGATGATGCGGTGGATTGGGATATCATGAATTTTTCTGAGGAAGGGGGACGGGGCAATTGATTTGATCCGCATCCGCTGCCATCTTCTTAATTAATTGGAGGGCTGCTATGCAATCTCCTAATGCTCGGTGTCCGCCGTTGAGAGGGAAATACCTATAATTTTTATAATAATTGCTCCAATGTCCCTTCCACTGTGCCGCCCATTCCATAAGGCATTCGGAGCGTTGCTGTAAATTTAAAATTGGCAAGCCGTGCAATTTGCAGCAGTCATTTAAAATTTTAATATCAAAGGCAGAATTGTAGATTAACACTTGTTTATCTTCCAAAACTTCCGCAAGGGAAGGGTAAATCTCTGGAAAAGTCGGTGCATCCTTTACATTTTCATCCGTTATCCCGTGAATTTCCGTTGCTTCTGCGGGAATAGAAATCGCAGGTCTGACGAGTGTATTGAGCAGCGGTTCTCCCAACGGATTAATAATTGCAATTTCCACAATCTCGGCATTGTCGAGGTCGGTAGTCTCAGTATCCAAAATCAACCATTCATCTGGTGCAAGAAGCTGTTCGCGAGCCCACTTCACCGCTCTTACCCTATCTCTTTCTATGAAACCTACTTCTCGATACCACTCTTGATAATCCCGTTTGATTTGGGCTTTGAGGCGGTTGGCGGCAAGAATTTCCAATTGTTGGGGAGATGGCTTTCTCTTGGGTCGGCAGGATTCAGGATTGTGGATATCGTAGAGGAACACGTCGTATTTTCGCATTTCGATAACGCCTGAAGGTTTCAGAGGCGATAAACCCAGTTCACCCAGTTGCTTTTTAGTTTTCAGGTGCGGTGGCGGCTCGTTGGATTCGCCCCACCAACTGTATTTGGTTGGTTCCATAAGAATCGTTAAACTTTTAAACGAGCGCGCCTTAATTTAAGCGTTTCGAGTTTAGCCAACACAACATCTGGCGACTGCGATTCACCAGCTTTTACGGCAAACTGCTGGACTCCTTTGTGAAAAATTGCATAGTATCCATTATAACCGTCAATATTTGGCTCTAAATCAACCCACTTAACATATAGTTCATCACCAACAGCTTGTAACTCAATCGCAAGCATTGCTTCTTTCTTGATACGTTTTGCTAGTCGCAATGCAGCCTCAATAGCTTCTGTTTGTGTCGTCACAGCCGAAAGTTCGCCATCGTAAACCAAGCGCTCGCTCAGGAATATCTGACAAGTCCAAATTGTCGAATTAAATTTGTTGGTAATTGGCTTGATGTTTCTGATTTCACCCCGAAGTTGTGGCAGCTCGTACAACATGATGATTCAGATATATCCAGGGTCATGATTTAAAAACAGACATTTCTATTATAGTAAATTTGCTGAGTTTATCTCTTAGTCTCGCTGTTGTTGTTTGGGAATTGCCAAAATTACTCATATTTTTACCTATCCAAGAAATCTGCAAAATGTGCAATCAAAGCAGCCGTTCCGTATTTCCGAATCAAGTAAATAAATACGGGCTTGCCGACGCTTGAATACGAACGCGGCGAATCCTTATCTGGTTTGGTGCATTTCAGGACATTTTTAATTATATCAGAGGCATTGCGGCTCGTATCCATATACGCTAATACCTGCTCAAAAAGAGCCGATTCCGTTGTTTCAGAGAAGTACCTGGATACAAGAGACGCGCCATCTCGAATCGGGTACTCTTTATCTGGCAAGGGTTCTAGAGGTATCCGTTCATCCTGTTGGGGGTGCGGTACGGATACGTCAGGTTCTTGCGTATCCCGCTCTGAATGCTCCCCTGTTTCAGCAATTTCTGATGACTTAAAAGTCTCTTCAAGACGCTGTTTGGCTAGTTCCCAAAGTTGTTGCGGGTCATCAGTTTCGCTTGTTTGGCGAATTCCCGCATTCTCTTTATTCGTGTCAGTAGTTGGCTCAATTGGCTTTTTTAGAACCTCTCGCTTCCACTGACTCAAATCGGGTACAACAGCCGGGAATTCACCAAGCTCGCAGCTAATCCATGCAGCCCGATTCCCCAGCGATTCCAAATAATCTCGTACTTGCTGATACTTGGCGTATTGTTCCGAATCCTTGGGATATTTGTTGCGATACTTTTCACATTCTTCTAGGGCGAATCTACCCATATAAATGCTGCAAAAACACTCTGCTAAATCGCTCTCATCCTCCAATCCCCACGTTACCACCTGTCGCCCCTGAGCCAAAGCAAAGATGCGGATGCCGAGTTCGCGGGCGAGAGTAATCATATCACCCATAATCTGTTTGGCAGAAGGCGATATGATTTGCTTGGTTTTGCGATCGACAATCGCTTTGATATTCTTGCTAATCACTCTCCATTCATCAATGCCCACATTCCAAATGGGGGAATCAATTCCCTTCGCCATCAATGCAGTACGATTGATTCTTTCAGACTGCAAACTTGACAAAGCGCTACGGATAGCATCGTAATCTTCGGGAACTCCAATTACATCCAATCCAGTCCATTGATGCGGTTTCCGTTTGATGGTGATTACTAGCTTTTTATCGGAGGGCATCACATCCATCAGCCAATCAAAGAGCGTGGTTTTTCCACCGTTTGTGGGCGCAACTCCTCTCAAGTGAGGAAACATCTCAGGAGTATCCCTAAACTGGTTCCAATCAAAGAATTGCACTCCTAAATCTGGGGTAATTGGCAGTTCTACGCCCAATAATTGATTGCTGTTTGGTGCGGGTGCTGCGTTTTGTTCGACTTGAGCATCTTCAAATTCCTGGAACTTTGATTCAACTTCTACTGGCAAAGATTTAGGGGTTGTCAAAGCATCCAACAGTTCGGGGTTCTTCTCTAAATAAAGCGTGTTGTAGCCGTCATAGAGTTCGCGTTTGAAGTCCTTGACTCTCAAGTCAGAGGCAATCGCTGTTTTCTGGATTTCTTCGCTATCCAAAATCTCGCTGGTAGTGGCTTCTAATTGCTTCTGCCGAGCTTCATCAAAGACAGCAGCTTCATCGATCTTCCTCTGCTTTACCGATGCTGCACTGGCTGCAAAATAGGCTGCACCAAAGCTCATTGCAGCAATTGCACCGGATGTTGTACGCAACAACCCCCAACCTTTGTATAACCGAACAAACTTGGCATTCTTGGGATACTTTGAACCCGATACCACAACAGGCGTACAAGGATTTGTAGCAGAATTGCAGTAGCTGGTGTGCAAATCGAAGTAGCCGAATAAACTAAATCCAGTACATCCAATACCCACAATCAAAGTAGCGATCGCACTTTTCATTTGGGCCACCTCCTCCGCACCAATGCGATCGACAAAAGCAGAGCTACCGATAAACCAACAATCACAGCAAACTGCCATAACGGAATTACTCCAAAGCCTAAGCCTAGACTTAAAGGCATATTTGCTAAGAGCCACGCAACATCCCAAAATGCCGCAATAGTTCCGACAATCACCACCAACCCGCTAATCCGACGCATCGACAGCAAGTAAGGTGTCGGATTTTTCGGTTTTACTACGAACAGAAACCCGGCTGCTAAAACCACTGCGACCAGCATTACAGGAGCACCGACAATCCTGGAAATGTGAGCGATGGATAGCCCAACTGCAAACCAGAATCCTTGACCGCAGAGACTATTTAAGTTTTTGAGAAACCTGAATTGGTCTGATTCTTCTACTTCTGCCAGTTGCAGCAATGGTGGAGCAACGGTCGGATTTTGAGGTTTGGGAATGAGAAATGGTGGCAACTGCATGGCTATTTCCCTGAGAAAAAGTCAAAGGCTCCACCGCCCCATTTCTTTAGCCAACCGCTTTGATTGGTAGCGTTATTGGTCGTGTTATTGGTCGTGTTATTGGCAGGACTTAATTGTTTGCTAGTAGATGATGACAAACCATATTTCCCGCGAGTACCGTAAGCGAACAAGTCTTTTATCCTATTTCTCTCTTCACTTTTTGCCTCTTGAGCTGCTTGTCGCTCCGCCAAGTTTGCTGCTTCTTTGTCAGGTTTTTGGGATAGCGCCTCTTTTTGGCGGACTAATCTGTTAGCCACGATTTGAAGAGAAATCTGAAGATCGTATTCTGCTAAATCACTGTAGTCGATAACTTCTTGGTCGAGAAGTCTGACACCAATATCCGAATCTTTGGCTAGCTTTTTAGTATTGGCTTGCCAACCTTTCCATGCCAAGAATACGTCAAGAGTAGCTCGATCGATCTTCTCCATGCCCTTAGCACCAGCTTTGACGCATCGGGCTACAAACTCGTTGTATTTGATAACACCTTCAATATAGTCATTGACGTGTTTTTCTAACTTGTCGAGGTTGTCAATCAGAAACTTGATTTCTTCAACCGAATCTACGAATGCGCCCAATTCTTCTTCGGACATCCCGGCAAAGGCTGATGGGTCGAAGCCATAGTATCCCTGAAAGGAAGTCAACATTTCAGGTGCGCTATCAAATGCTTTGACTTTTCCAACTAGGGCTGGAGCGATGGCTCCACCGCCTGTGTATTTAACAATTTGGCTCATGGTTTTTCTCCTTTTATTAATACTCCGAATTAGTCAAAACAATCAAAGATTAATGTCGAGATACTCAACAACAGTGTGGAATAACTTATCAAACATTATTTTTCTCACTATTTACTGCACCTTCAACTACTTGTTCAATCCATGCACCAGACAAATACCAATCAGCCCATTGTTGAGCCGATTTTAGAGCTTCTGTTTCGGTTAGGTTGCTACCAATTTCGATTGGATCATTGTCTCCGTCATACACATACCAAGCTGAAAAATCTGGTTCAACAACAATCTTTATGGTCAGATGGTAATAGTAAAAGCATTTCCCTTTAGTTTGGTCATACAGGTCAACTACATCAATAATTTCACCTCGTTTTTTGAGTTCAGCGAAAGTAACGTCTTGAATCTGGTTCAGGATATTTGTGGGCAATAAATTGAGTAATTGATTCAGCATTTGTTTTTCACTTGGTCTGCTTTGTCGTGTTGGATTTGATTGAGTCGATTACTGATGCGGTCAACTATTTCATTCCCAATCGGTTCAATGAAATTTCCCACACGGTAAGTATCTCCCAGCTTTTGGGCAGTCTTTGGGTCTAGACCGTTGGCGATGTACTGACATTCGGGGAACTTGAATTCTATTTCTTCATCCATTATTTATTACCCAGTGATGGTGAAAATTGATAGTGATTGTGCGTACTATTGTCGATGTTTTGATTACCCTCAACCACAGTAGCTGGAGAATCTTTGATGCCTTGTTTGTAGCCATCGTGATAGACAGAGTTAACAACGTAAATCAGCATCACTGGAAGGGCTGAGAATAGGAATGATGCAAAGATTACAGAGATTTTATCGGACATAATTGTTACCTCAAAGTTTCATTTAATAAAATCTCGTTGTGTGACTGTTGCTAGAATTTATCTAATTTTCACAGGCATCCTCCCACCAATACTGCCACTTCGCTTTCTGGGGAATTGCCACCAACTTAACCACCCACCACATATCAATTCAGGTACGACTAAATACATCCCAATAAATCCAAAACTTTCTACCATCAGATAAACCTCATCAGTGCAATTGTTTCTTCGATATAGATGTGATTTTGGGGCAGTACAATCTCAGGTTGTTTGGGTTTACTCCCCAGTTGCAAGCTCAGGAAAAAGATAACATTCAGCAATACCTTTTCCCTCTGACCTTGTTGCAAAGCTAGAGCCGCGCCTAGCTCCTGACAACCTGCTACCAAAGTCCCGGTAAAATCTGCCGCTGCTTCTTGGACTGTTGCAGCTTTGGGACTTCTTTCACCGTTGGCAGGTTTACCGATCGCAAATCCAGATTCGTGGCTCGTATTGCCTCCGTTAAAGGCTTGAAATTGTCCCGGATGTTACCAGCTAAATCGGACATCTTTGCTGCCATATGTGCAGTCAGCCCAAGTTTGAAGCCATCTATCATCACATCAGAGACGGCATCAGAGAGCTCGAACATTCCCGCTGCTCCTTCTTGGGCTACAGCTTGCGCCACCTGCAAAATTCCATCCTTTTCTTCTTCGCAATCTCGACTCGCATCACTAGCTTCCAGAGCTTCTGGATCGATTTCATCGCAGAATTCCGATCGCCCGTTCCTTTCTACAGCAATCTGCAAGAGCGCTTCAGAAGTGGAAATGCCATCTCGAATTAACCGATAATATTCGCGAATTTCATGTGCATCAAATTCAGAAATTTGAGAGTTTTTCCATTCTGGCTGACCCAACGCTTTGCGAACTGAGGTAATGTCCGCAACCTTGACCAGACCTAAATCATTTTTCAACTGCGTCCGTGAAATACTCATCTGTTGGAAGTCCTTCGTTTTCTAGTTTTCTCTCAACTTTTGCCAAATCGTAGTCGCATTCGACAAGCCAAGACTCGATCGTCAGTAATGCCCATTTCGTGAAATCGGGAAACTTGCGGGTATACAACCTGTGTTCGCTTTCCGGGCAATAGTCCTCAAGTAGCCGCAGTCTCCGCTTGAATGTAGCCTCCGACATCGGGCGCGATCGACCTAACAACTGTTTGAGTTCCGATCTGAGCCACCAAGTCTTTTTTCCTTCGGTATCCGTAACTCGCACTGTTACGGTTTTTCTACGCTTGTGCATTTGTTTTTTGTCGCAAGCTAATTCAAAGACATAATTTTGGTATTTGAATTAGATCGCGCACTCTCAAAAAAAATCACTTCCTTTCGGGAACGCTAAATGATTTGGCATCCCAGATTTCCCAAACCTCGCGAACAGAAGATACGGCACTTTGTAGCGCTTCTGCTGACGATCGCCCGAAAACGCTTATCTTGCGAGGCGGATGGTACTTGCGAGTTACGGTAACGCTCCACTGAATTTGATGGCTCCTGAGCGCTCTCATCGGTCGTCCCTCCCATCTCCTGCTGTGGGTGCTATCGGTGCTATCGGTGCGTTGGATTCACTTGCTATTCGCCAGCACAACGCGCTTGCTAGTTCGTTTTGTTCCACGCGAGAGAGAGCTCGTATTGTTGGGAACCAAGCCTGCAAATGGGATAAGTCGTTGTTGACAGTGCCGGAGTACGCTTTGAATGGGTCGCTATCCAAAGAAACCAAGGTTCGTAAAGCGTAGAGTTCATCGAAGTTGAGTCCATCCAATCGGTTGATTAAGGATTCTAGGGAATATTTCCTAGGCGCCATGTAGGGAACCACGGCTTGTTCCCCCAGTTCCCACCAACTGATTACGTTGGCTCGTTCTGTGAGACACAGAATCTCTGACTTGCGGACGCACAGGTAAATCGGTTGTCCATCTTCTTGGATTGGTTTGTCCTGGTCATCGAGCAGGCGACCAGTGACTGTTTCAGGGCGAACGTCTGTTACTTCGATGCGTCCGAGGGTCGTGGTAACGCAAGGATTGGGGATTTCGACAAAGCTTGGTTGGGCTGGTGATGGCTGCCCATGATCTGCGAACATAGAGGAAACCTCATGAATGTGAGTGCCAAACCCCGCCCCAGAAGATTGCGAGTCAGAGGGGGCGGGGTTTGGTTTGGGTTTTTGTATGCCCGCTACCGCTAACCTGTAAAAGTGTTGCGGGCGCTGGGTTTAAGGCGCTTTTGAGTCAGTGCGCTAGCATTCCCTTGCGGGATTGTACGGATGACCGTTTTACGCTCTTGGCTGCCTCTGCGTCTATGAGTGTTAGTATAATCTATAAGTTACGAAGTAGCAACTTCGCGTCAAAAATAAGTTGTGAAGTAATAACTTCTCATTAGGAATAAGTTGCAACCCAAACCGCGTCGGAACCTTATGAAACAATGGAGAGAGAAGTTGCGAAGTTTAGTTTTAGCTACTGTGCCAGCAAAAAAAGAAGACCCAGGTTACGCCGCCCTTCGGGGTCACATACCAAGAAGCCTATATAAACGGTTTAAAATGTTTTGCCTTGAACGTGGTGTGGACAACAGCCAAGGTCTAGAAGACTTGATACACGAGTATTTTGAATTGAAAGACAAGCAAGAACAGGAGGCTTCCATCCCAAAAACGGCAGAAAGCAACACGTTCAACGCTAGCGGCTGAGGAATTGCCGGTCGTTGTTTCCCCTCTTGGGCTACCAAAAGCAAGCAGGGCAAAGGAAGCAAGGGAGCTAGTTGATGTAAGCGTGATTGTCTAATCGTTGTCTGGCAATAGAGAAACTTTGGCGCTACCGTCAAAACCAACAAATAAGCTAAAAGCTTTAGCTGACAGAGGTTTTAGGTACGACCCGGCGTTTCAAACTTTTTGGACTCAAAGACCCTCAAACGCTTGACAGGAGAGACTGGAGGCATTTCAAACTTGTCGTGGCGAAAACGGTTGGTTTGACAGGTTGCGCTCTGCTGCTCTCCATAGACTGCAAGCTTTGCAGTCAGGACGTTTAACAGGTTGCGCTCCTGTCAGTGTGCGATGGAAGACCAATAAAATAGACAACTGTCTAGTGATTGTCAAGCATTGGAGAAAATTCTAGTGACCGAATCAGTTAGAGCCGTTCGAGCCTCGGTACAGATAGGTTCCCTAACAGTCGATGGGTTTATGCTGCCAGACGGCAATTACCGAATGAGCCAGACACAGGCGGCGGAGTGTGTTGGAAAACCCGAAATTAACGCCCGACGGTTTTTGGACTCAAAGGCTATCAAAGCTTTACTAGGCAAGGGTTATACGCCCGACACTATTGAGATAGAATCAAGCGAGGAGCAAGTTCGCGGTCAAGGTCGGTTCAATGCCCTTCCGTTGGAAGTTATCACTGCTTACTGGCTTACTCAAGCCGGTGAAGGGAACAAACAGGCACTGAGCTTGGTTTGGGCGCTGTTGACTGAAACCTTGGAGCGGCGGTTTGACGAAGCTTTCGGCGTTGCCCGCACTCCTCAAGAACGAAACGAAATCCTGAGCCAGCGAGTTCTTGAACTAGAACAGGATATCAGAGAGCTGTTCTGGGTTGACGATGAGGTCAGAATAGAGCGCGACCACTACGAGCGGCTGCTTCGGGAGTACGGTATCGATCCTTGGACAATTCCGGGGGGTGATGATGAACCGGGTTAATTGCGCTGGGCAACTATTGGGATTTTTCGATTCGGAAATTCCTTGCTAGTCATCAATCCAAGCAACCGTTGGAGTTTAAAATTTGAAGGGGCTCTTCAAAACAACCGAACAGCCCGCAGCGACCAGACAAGACCAGACCAGACAAAAGAATCCGCGTCTTTAGAAGAGAGTAACCGATAGTGGGAGTAAATTGGAATAAATCACAACATTCCGCCTATAGTTCACTTTTTCAACTCCTCCGTAGTCGCTTCCTTCAGTTAAAAAGTAGGTTCGCACCCCGCCAACCCCGTAGAAATACCAGAACCCTTACCGGACGGGAAGTTAAGCCAACTGACAAATCCCGTACCAACCCCGTGCGAACCCCGACAAACCCCGCATTTATCCGATGAATCCACCCCCCAATCTGTTGCGGCTTCCAACCAACCAACCGCCGACGAAGTTGCCACCACCCATGAAGAGCCGGTTCAAAGGCTTCAAGCGCGGATACTGCAAGCAATCGCGGACAATGACCCAGTAGCAGTCCATGATGTCTACTGTCAAGTGCATGAATTGGGAGTCAAGGAAGCTGTTAAAGCGAGGCTGACAGGCGATGAAAATGAGGATTTTAGAAAGCTTGTCAAAGTTTGGAAGAAAAGCAAAACTCAGCATTAAACTAACCCCAAGATCCCTGTCTAGTTTGGTGTATACCCCAAATCTTGGTTTTCCCCGCCTAGCCTTAACAGTTTTAAGCCCTGGGTCAGGATATGCCTTTTTTCTGATAAAGTTTTAGTAGGTGCAAGCCTAGGATGGAATTACAAACGCTTCTGACTTACCTGTAAGGAAGTTGATAGAAAGGGCAAACAGCATCTACTTGTATTTCAGAATAAATCATTACTTCTCCCTGCCAAGTCATATACTGAGAACCAGGACTCTCCAAAATCAAATCTGCATTTGCATTATGACGGTGGAATTTAATATCTGGTGTTTTCTTAGAAAACTCATTCTCAAAGAATAGAAGTGGCAGTTTACTGATGCGTTCTGCAATTGACTCTATATTATATTGGGAGGCGGTATCATTAACAGCGACATCGCGAGGCAGTTTTATTTTGTGAAAGTGACGAACAGTTCTGGCTATTGCAGCCCTCAAATGATCGCCAACTCGGTAGAGATTTGCAAAGTGATAACGTAGGTCACGATTTAAAGAAATAGCGGTTATACCACCGGGATGAATTTCAAAATCAGGACCTATATGCCCATTAGGTTGCATCCCCTCTAGAAAATACCCAATAATGCGAGCATTTTTAGGGAAAGTTTGAATACTTGTCTCTACAGTACGTGCAACTATGCCACGTCCCCTTGAGTACATCATTATAGGACGCAATTGACTACCATTGTGTTTAATCTTATTAACAATAGGAGCAAAGGATTCTCTGTAGTCATTGATTGCATTCCGAAAATCCTTATAAGCAGGGTGTCCGACCTTATCCAACCAACGGTCTGGATGTTTTTCCTGAACCTTGCTATCATATGGGTGAATAACTTTAAGAATAGAATAGCAATCATCAATGTGAGATTGTAAGGCGTATAGTAATTCTTTTTGTAAATCAGGCAGCTTTTTCAAAGGATAATCTAAATTTCCATCAGCATTAAACAAAGCCGTAGAAATCCGATCTATTTCATCCAGAACAGCATTGAAAGACTGTATTACTTTCTGTATTGAGTTACTGTAGATTGAGAACGGATGCCGTTGGGTATGATCGTTATGATAGGTAAAGCTTTCATTGAGAAGTTTTAAACAATTAAATGCTTTAGGCTGCAAGTTGCCATCTCTATGTGTTTTACGTTCGAGGTTCATAGGAGCATAAGTGAGTCAGGTTGTATTACAAGTGTAACACATTGAGTTTGATTAAGGACTGCTAAAGCCTCGGCGCTAATGTCAATATGTCCCAAAAGTATGGGAGTAACTTGTCATTGACCTCTTTTCTGCTGCCAATTGTTAGTTTTGGGGGTGAATTATTGAAATCGCATTATACATCTTTTGCCTGTATGCTGACCTTGCTGTAGCGGTTACAAGCTCTAGGCGGGGAAAGTGTTGTACATAACTTCTTCTGTTTACAATAATCCTGCTTGACGCTGGCTCCCGGCAACTGCCACACTCCCGGCTTAGCTTTAGGCTCCGGCTCGTAGCTTTTAACATTCTTTCAAGGAGCATCAAAGCCACGATTTTCCTATTTCACAAGCCCAACAGATTTTATTTTTCTAATGCGTGCAAGGATACGACGGAGAAGTTAAAATGTATCTAATGTAATGGTCAACCAATTCAATTAACAATAGTTCGGACAGTTTTTAAGCAGCCAGAGTACCATAAGACAAGACTGAAGGAAGGTTAGGGTGATTTAAAATCAAATCCGGGTCTAAATCTAACTTATCAATAAAGGTAGAAAGTAGATGCTTATTGAATTCCAGACGTTTATAAGAGGCCATAGAAAACACAAAAGATTTGGCAGATGAATGACAACTAGAAAGTTCATGTTTGGCTAAGTTTAAGGCAATTAGACTGGCATTAAAATGAAAATCAAGTCGTGGTAAATGACGAGCTTGACAATCAGACAATCCCGTAAATTGTTTGGCATCACGAAAAATAAATTCTATTTGAAAACGAGCCTGATAATATTCAAGAATTTGCTCAGGTGGTAGGTGAATATCAGTGCTAAATAATAAAGTATTTTTGATTTTCCCATTGGCTTGAGCCTCAGAAATACAAGCCAAACTAATTTGGCAATTTAAACAACAACTCCAGACCACCAGTGTATAGAGTGAAACCCCCGGTTTTATTTCTTTAACAAAGTTTAGACGACTTAGATCTTGGCAGTCAACCTTACCATCATATTTTCGAGGAGCTCCCAGTTTATTTTGTTCACCTGTATAGAGATAGCGTAGGTTAGCATCAACTCTTAACTTGCCAATAAAGTCTAAATTCAACTCCCGCACAGCATCCCAGAATTTAGAGCGATAATAATAGCCATCAGCCACCAAATAACGTACAGAAGTTGGGAAGAAACAACGAGTATTTTTCAAATGTTTTGCATAGTCATCAACTCTTGTGATGTCAGGCATTGAGCTTTGAGAGTCCGGTTTTTTGCGAGATTTTTTTGACGAGCTATTCTTCGGTTTTTTTGGCAGTTTTTTCACGGGCTTTATTTGAGGGCGTGGCGGAGTTTGTTGTACGCTTAAGCTATAAGATAAACGAGTCTCAATTTCGACAATAGAAATCACAGAAATTTCCAACCCCTGTTCCGATTTACCAGCTACACCATTATAGAAATAAGCCTTACCGTCAGTTTTTTTACCACTTTTTATTAAAAAAGAACAATCAATAACAGCAATGACTGTGTGTTCAGGATTTAAAGCTTGTTCGAGGAAATATTGATTAAATTGTGGAAAGTTAAAGCTTTTGAGAAAGTGACGACGGTAGGTTTTTTCACTCAAACAACTATAACGACTGAGATTCGTGAAGTTAACCTTGCCATAGGCTAGCAAAATAGTTGAGAATAAAGTAATTAAAAACTTCTTTTGGGGTTGACTAATCCCTGGCATTTGTTGTAAGATGGATTCCATAATGTTCATAAGGCAATCTGTTGAGCTTGTGTGTTTTTATAGCTTAACCTAAAAGAGTGCCTTTTTTTCTGTTCATTTTGGGTTCAGATTGCACTCACTTTTTTCACTTCTGTCTTTTATTGCGATCGCATCCCTCTTGAAAAACTGTCCGGAGTATTGAATTAAAAAGCTATTAACTAATGGAAGATAATAAGATTTCTCAATTTATTCAAGCGCTTAAATTCTTTGAGCTAGAGTTAGAAGAAATGACCGAAAAGCCTGGTTATGAAGATAGAAGAGGCAAAGTGATTGCCGTAAGAAAAAAAGGCGACCGTTCGCGGATACTGTGCGCCTATTCAACCTATGACGAACTGTTTGACTGGGCAAAACAACAATTCCGAAACCCCAATTAACGCTTTGGTTGAGGATAATTTCACAGCCGTTTATCACCATTGGAAAGCCGCCACATTTCCTGCTGTTGCGATCGCTCCCGACAGCCTTGGTGTATACCCAACATTGGCGTACATCAGCTTTGATTCTGTTTGCGATAATCCCACGGTCTTTCGCCACCATTGGGAAGCCGCCACACTCCCAGCTTTTGCGATCGCCCAATCTCTTCGGCGGTGTCGAACACATCAGCATTGTGGCAGTTGGCACTGAATTGCTTGTAGTGGTAAGCCAGACCCGCTTTAAGCATTTCCTCTTGTACTGATTGTTCCCCATCCGGTGTATCGAAGAGGACTTCAGCCACAGTGCGACCGTATTTATCTCGATCCATTTCGATAACGATGACTTGGTTGGAGGCTTTGGCAACCAGGGAACGCAAGTAATTCCGAGACTCGATGCCCAGCGGTTGTTTTGCTTCGGGCGCGTCGATGCCGCACAGTCGGATCTTTTGTTCGCGACCGTCACACTTAACTCGAAAAGTGTCGCCGTCGTACACCGAACCATCTATAACGGAGCAGCGGAGGGATTCGGTTTCGCTGGGGCGCTTGGCTAGTTTGGGTTTGTCGGTGTTGGGTTGTTGTTGTTGCAACTGAAACCAAATCAAACCTGCGATTGCTAACAGGGGTAGGGTGTTGAGGAACTTCTGCATTTATTGATTACCCAACGCTTTTTCTATTGCCAAATGTGCCAATTGTCGATCAATCCACTTCTGGCAATCTGCAAAGGATTTGGCATCTTTAATCAATACCTTAGCGCCCGATGGAAATTGAATTAAAAAGCCTACTTCTTGCGGAGTAATGGTGCAGTCTCGATAGCTTTTAATTAACATCAATCACGACCTCCAAGTTGATCTGCCTGTCCTTTTGACCCAGGTTCTTGATTCTACGAACTTTGCCTGCTACGGGTGATTTAATCTGAGTAATCTCCCGCAGTTTCCCTTCAATTTCTTGTTTCTTGCCCACCAAGGAAGCTACTTGATACTGTTGTCGCTGCATTTCCGATTGCTGCCTCACCAGATTTAAAGAGTGTTCGTACTGCTGGTATTGGTAATTGCTCTTCGCTTTGTTGAGTGCTGCAATAGCGCTATTGAGTTGCCCTACTAATCTTGCTTTAGATTCAGAAAGTTTAGTTCGGTTGTTAGCTTCATTAGCGATATCCTTTGCCTTTTGTTCTAGTTTGTTAGCTTCCAATAACTTCCTCAACTTTTCATCTTTAAATCTGAACGATGTTTCTGTTGGAGGTAATGCCGGGTTAGATTCCATTAGTTTGATTTCATCCTTGATTTGTTGGATGGCTGCTTCTTCAATGGCAAAGTTAGGTTCTGGAATCTCGGCTAATTTGCTAGCAGGTAGCGATAATTGTTTGATGCTGCTGTCGATTTGGTCGCGCTCTGCTTCCAAGGATTGCCTTTCGTCAGTGCGATCGCTGATGATTTGTCCGGCTCCAACTTCCGACCCTTCAGCAATCTTTAAATCGTTGAGGGAAACTACTTGCACTTGAATCCGGTGTCTTTTTCCAGGTTTTGATGCCGATTGCTGTAGCTGAATGATGGGCTGTTTTTGTAAACTCGGTATGGGTGTAGGTGGGCTTTGCTGCGGATTGAGATTAATAAAGGGTAAGAATCCCACAATTCCCGCTCCCAACACAGTTGCTAAATATTCCTTCATTTGTCTACCTTATAACTCTGGTTTGGGGCTAAATATCTTGGCTTCTAGGGAACCCGCGATGTATTGTCCGCTCAGTAATTTGATGGCTATTTCTAGCGGACAGTAACTCAAGTTTAGTTGAGTTCCAGTTAATTTTGCAATCTCTAATTGTTTGGGATTAGTGGGGATTTTAATCGATTGCGGTTCGTCAACAGTTAGCGTACCCGTAAGGAAAATAAGTGCGTTTTGCACGGGCGCGACGGCAAACTCTTCTTCATCGAATTGTAAAGTTTGAACTGACGAAGATGCAGGTTTGCCAACTTCCGCAGTTAATCGGCTGCTGATGATATTCGCACCAGTTTTAAAAACTCCCAGTTTATTAGCCAATACAAACTCGTTGCCTTCTCCTGCTACTATGAAATATTTGCCGTCTGATGAACTAGAATCGCTGGCGAAGGTTCCGCTGACCTGAGCATAAATATGGTGCGATGCGGCGTTCTTTTGGTAAGTCTCAGTCGCATTAGTTCGCAATCCCAGAGAGCTACCCACAAGCGCTGTTGGACCACCAGTGCCACTTAAGTTAATCGCTGCAACCAAAGTAAACACTGCAATTATCAGCACCCAGTATTCCCCCGATTTGCCAGTTTCAAGTCTGCGGTTTGGATTACTGACCGATATACACCAAGCGGGATGCGGCCAGAAAAACTGCACGCCTTGTTTGGTGAACACATCGGAGAAGCAACTGAGCAGGTGTCCCAGGGGCAGACAAAGCCACGTTCTCCAATCGAAGTAGAAATACAGCGGTGCCGAGAGAAACGCGATCGCTAATGTTGCTATTAGCGAATGAGTAACACTGCGGTGGGGAAATCGATTCTCTATCCAGTTGCTAATCGGAAATAGGATTTGTCCTATCGTACTTGTAGAAGTATCCAAATCGGGAAGTTGACTGCCGGCAATTGCTAATGCTAAATGCAGGGGATTGGCAGTGGTGAGAATCAAACTCGTTCCCGCTGCTGCGATGATGCTGTGGGTTAAGGCCATCAAAATGAGTTAACTCCTAACATTGCGAAATTGACACGCGCCATTACTGTCCGAGTTTTTTCTTTGCACCTTCAACCCGCCCCAATTGTTTGGCAGCCATCGCCACAGTTAAAGCAACGCCACCAAAGATTTGCCAGTTCTTGTTGCCCGTTCCCATGCCCACATACCGCAGGATGGCAAAGCTGAACAATGCGGCAATCAAGATGGGCATCATCACCAAATACTGGCGGTGCTCCATTGTTTGGTTGATTCCCAGCTTCTCTTGCCTCACTACTTTTCTAGCCAGCATCGGATTCCTCCCGGCCAGCGGTTGCAGTTGGGAAAGCCGGGCCGGTGTCAAGTCGAAATTCAACTTTGCTGCTTCATCCTGCATTGCTTCGCGGATTGCCCGATCGCTTGGTAGTTCGAGTTTGACTTCGAGCATTTCGATAAAAATATCTCGCTGGGGGTTCGCCACCGCAAAACAGCAAACTAGGCAACCAGCTTCGATTAAATCTTCGAGCCAAAACCGAATCCCCGTCGTCAACCGTTTGGCTTCGGGCAGAACCAACAGCGCATCGGCGGGAAGGTTGAGCGCTATTTCCTCTTTGAGTTGGTCTAGGCTGAGTTGCTTGATTCTGCCTTTGTCATCCTCCACAACGGTTGGAATGTCGAACTGTTCGGCTAACTGCTGCAAGAACTTCTTGCCGCTTCCTTTGTAGATAGCCGTGGCAACTGAAAACTCTCCCGCCAATTCCATAGCAACGCCCGCTGCCACATCTTCCAATCCGGTTCCCAACTCCCCGGTGACGATGCAGCAATGACCGCTGCGGAGTATTTCACAGACTTTGGTTACTTCCTCTCTTACTTCTTGCCTAGATTCTGACGGTGCCGCTCCAACAGTTGTTGAGCTATTGCTGCGGCGTTCTGCTTTGGGTTGGCTGCTTCCCTCACTGCTTGGAGTTTCGCTTTGAGGTCATCGGGTAGGTCATCCTCCGTCATCCCATTCGCCAAGTGCAGTCTCACTAAATCGGGCATCGCCGCCTGCTGCACTTTGAGTTCGGCTGCTTCCCGAATTAATTGCTCCAGCCCGTCCTCATCCTCCTCGCTCCCCGGTATCTCCGGCTGCACGGGAATATCCAATGCCGATGCCAAACCGGAACTTTCCGAGAGCGCTAGCTGCCCGCCTCCCCCGAATCCCTCCATCTTCCCCGTTTCTTTGATGTGCTCGTTTAATTCCTCCATCACTTTCATCTGCTCAGCGCTCAGGTAGGTTCCCTCCGCATCCTTGTTTGCTTTGATTCCTATAAACTTCAAACGGTCGTAATACTGAGACTTTTTGATACCCAATGCTTCGCAGGCTTCGTCGGGTGTTGTTCTGGCGGACATTGCTTGTGTCATCGGAATTCGTGTAAATTTTGTGTGCTGTGTTTACCATAATATGCGCTACTTGCTGCAAAAAATCTAGCAATCAACCGGAATCAGAAACCGGAAAATCCAGCTATTTTGCTTGCGTAATTACGCTACCATAGCAACCAAAAAATGTGTATAATTTAGCAACATTAAGTGAGAGCAGGCTTATGGAAACCGACATGGGCAACAACCGAAGTGGGGCATGGAACATGGGAACCTTGGCGAAAAGGCGCAGGAATCCCAAAAGCGGGGAAAGCGTCGAAAACAGGGATATCCTGACTGGTGCGGATTGGAATGAGGGCGCAACCAGCAAGAACCGCACTGGAGTTAGCACAATCTCTGAAAGTATTGGCGGGGACGACATCACTGATTGGGCGAGGTTTCGGGTAAAGTTTCCGGTGCAAGTGAATCTGGTAACGGACAACGCCATCGCAGCAATTGTGAACTCTAGCCGCAGCGTGGTTGTGGATTCGAGCGATGGCTATTCCAGCAATTTGACAGCAACATTGCAGCCGGGTATTTACTATCTCCAGTTCAGCACCGAGTCTTCAATTCCCTCTTTGTTTGCTTCGCAACTGACGCTAACCAAGGTTTAGCTAATTCATGCAGATGATGGCATTAGGGCAGTGTTGTTCGATGAGGGAACGGACAACACTCCACTCACCCCGCCCCCCAGACCATCCAAGCTTGTAGGGAAGGAAAGGAGTTAGTTCCAAGTCCAGGGATTTGTGGTGGAGTTTAGATAAACAGAGCGCCAGGGCTTCGTAATCGGTATAGCGTTTCTTGCTGCCATGCAGGTTTTGACCCGCCATACTGCACACCCATAACTCAGGAGTGGAGCTAACCCGAATCATTTGGATTTTGCCGGGAACAAAGCGTTTTCGACCTGCATCAGGGCCGCAGAAGCGTTGATACTCCAACCCAACCACCGGCCACTTCGCTGCAATTCCTTTACCCAAACCCGTATGAATCACCCCCGTACAACAGACCTGGTGAGCGATGATGCCCGTTTCGACATCCCGAATGAGTTTGAGTTTCATTTCTAGTACCATGTGCCGTATGATACTCGGTTGTTGGAAACTCAAAACAAATCAGAGTTGCTGAAAGTAATAATTCCGTAACAAACTGTAATAACTTGGATTAAAAATTAAGTTGGTGCAGCATCAAAATACTTGAGAGAGAGGGAGCTTGAAAACACCAAATCAGATTAGCTTCACGGGCAAGTGCACCGAAACACAACGACTATCTCAGTATGCGAGTGCACCGAAACATCACCAGTATCTATGCAGGCAAGAGCACCGAAACATCACCAATAGCTCTGAGTACGGAAACACCGAAACACAGCCAATAGCTCCGAGTGCGGAAACACAACGACAATCTCAGTATGCGGGTGCACCGAAACAGAGCGACTATCTCAGTATGCGGGTGCACCGAAACAGAGCGACTATCTCAGTATGCGGGGGCACCGAAACAGAGCGACAAACTCCGTGTACCAGAATCGGGAAACAATGGGGAATCTTGGGCAACGGGAAAAGTGGGAGGAATGCAACCGCTGCCCCAAGTGAGTAACTACCAGCGTCCGCAAACCTGGTAGTAATCCGATTCTATTTCGTGTTGTAGTTCTAATTGAGCTAAATAAGGTTCAATGGGTTGTTCTGGTTCAATGTATTGAGCTAATTGTTGTTGATAGAACAGGGCGATGAATTGTACTAAGCTAATTAGGAGCATGAGAGTATGGTTCCTGTTTGTAGTTTTATAACCAATGCGATAGCCGTTTTATCGAATCTTTATTTGTAATTGCGTTACCTGAATAATTAAGTTTTCTTATTCCCAGCAATCTCCTGATTTAGGCAGCAACGCCAACCATCTTTGGAGGGATTGCTGGGCAATGCGTATATGCGAGTGCACCCAAACTCTCAGCCCACAAACTCTGGTGGGCCCGGATGCAGAATTAGATGCAGGGATTGGAGGAATTGCCCCGTCGTCCGGTTCTCATGGAGCCTAGAAGAGTGCTCACGACGGTACAGCGTTCGGCATTTTCTTTGATTAGGTGAATGCGACCTAAGCGTCCGTTACTGACACCGAGCCAGTTGTACTGCATCCGATAAGCTTGGTCTTTGTTGTCGTAGTAGAAAGTGGCAGTTTTGATGGTAACTTTGGGGTCGATGCCCGCACTTTGCCACTGGGGTGGTTCATCAGTGCGGTTGACCGAGTATTCGATACCTTGGGGAGTTTGTCGAATCAGACACTCCATGATTAGTTTGTCTCGCCGAGCTTCGGACTTGGCTTTTTGGAAGCACCAATAAATCCGGTCGTTCGCCACGCTAACTTGTTGGGAATTGATAAAACCTATCCAACCTGGAACGGCGATGGCACACAGGATGTTGAGTACCGCAATTACGATAAGTTTCTCGGTTAATGTGAATCCTGAATCTTTAGTGGAATAGCGCATGACATTTGCCTGATATTGTTTGCACCCATGCGGTAGCTGTTTTCTGATAATTTCCTGTTTCCTTGACAGCTACGGTAGTTCCATAAAAAAGAGCGATCGCACTCCACCGAAAGTACGATCGCTGTTGATTTGAGAGCGCGCTTACTCTCGGTCAGCTTCAGTAACTCGGTGCTTTGCCGGTTGTTTGACGCTTTTGATTCCGAGTTCGGTATCCATATCTACGCCAATTAATTCAGCGTTGCGTTCCATCCATTCGCTAACTTCGTCGAGGGTGGCAGCGCGTCGTTTCAATTTCCCAGGTTGCGGTTGTTGTTTCTGAGGATTCTGGGCTTTGATGCGATTGGCTTGATTCCGAGCTTCCTCAAACTCCTCTGGTTCAGCATTCTCGGCTGCATCGATCGCTTCGTTGATGCGGCGGGTTGCCTGTTGTTGGGGTGCTTCAACTTGCTTTTTGGTGAGATTGTTCTCATTAATCTCAACGAGACGTTCTTTGACTCGCTGGAGGTTGCGCTTGCGAGCTTGAGCGGATTCCAAGTCTAAGAAGAAATCCGGTGCTGCGATGAATTCCTTGATGCCCGTATTCACTTTGGCGGCTAGTTCGAGCATTTCACTCAAGAGTTTTGCCGACTTGGATGTGAGCGCTGTTACTCCGGTAGTGTCGAAGTAAATCCTTCCCTGCCAGCAAGTATCGCCCCGCATTTGTTCAATCAATACGTCGGGGATATTGGAGAACTGCGTTGCAGAGATAACGATCGCCCGCTTGTTGGGATTGCGGAAATCGGCTTCAATTCGGATGCCGCTCTTGAGGTCGGTCGTGTAGCGGGGTATCGAATCCAGGGATTCCAAGGATTCATCTTCAATGCGTTCGAGGATTCGATGTCCCCATTCGTCCAGGGCTACTGAGAGGAGTTCTTCGGTAACGGCTAACAAATCTTTGAGTTTGGTCAACTCTTGGATGCGTTCGAGTCCGAAAGTATCCTCGAAGTGGGTGCAAAAGCGCTCCCAGAGGTGTTTGTTGAGCGGTTGGTAATCCCATTCATCTTTGGAGTAGGAGCCATCTTCTTGGCGGCAACCCGGTGCGATGATAAATTGCTGTAATTCTCCCTTGGATTTGGCATCTGAAAAAGCTGCTCCCTTATCTCGGTTCTGCCAAGCAACTTGTCTCAACCCGTAATAGAGTTTCTTGTAGGTGGAAAGCGCATCCTTGATAATGGTTTGGGCTTGGGCACCGATGACCACTTTTTCTGAAGCTTTGGGTGCGTAGATTCCGAGTTGGGATTTGTTGATGAAGCTCATGGTCGTTCTCCTGAATTGAATTCTGTTTACACCGAATGCGAAAGCAGTTTTATTTACTTTCATTTTTTCTTTTCTCTTCTTGTCTCTGAGCCTTTTAACGCCTTGCTCAGGGCAATATTCTAAGAACGATAACGAACTATTCGGAGAGCCAAGTTGTATTGATTGGCTAGGTTAATCATGTGCTGTGTTCCCCGCGACGAGCCATCCCAGAAAACGATGCAATGAGTGCTATAGTTTGCCATTGATTCATTGCGTCGATAACCCGCCGATTTACCGTAGCGATTCCAATCTGCGGGCATTACCTTGAGCGCAATACCTCGTGATTGGGCGTAGCGTTCACCGAGGCGATCGGCACCACGCGCTCCTCCAGATACTATTTCTATCTGGTCTGGAGAATAGCGTTGGAGGTACATATCCAACAATCTTTCGAGTAGTTCGTAATCTGTAAAATCTCTCGAACCAGCGATGATTACTTTCAGCATTGTCTTTTCCTCCTGTTGTTAGTACAAAAAAAAGGTAGAGATTTTACTCTCTACCTCATCCCCAATCTCGTTAACTCAGTTGTTGTTTGTATTCACTCCGCATTTTCCAAAAGGTAATGCTGAATCGTTCTTGGCTGTGCCACAAGATTGCATGGGGTGATTTACAGTTGAATTCATAGATATCTCCATCCTCCAAATCAATAACTTCCCGATTGTTGGGTAAGCCAATGCCAAACTTTGCTTGTCCGAGATTCACTCCTCTGGCGATCGTTGTTGCATAGTTGTGATCTCGATGCCAATCAATTTTCCCGTTATAGGTTAACAATGCTATATCGCAGCCAGGGAAAACTCGTTGAGCAAATTTCTGGATGCGATTATCCGTATAAGCTGGATAAACTCGTGCATTGGTTCGCAAATCGCATTCTGCAAATATCCACATTCTCATTCTGTCGGGAGCGTAACGGGATACATCTCGGCTCATATCCTCGATTCGTTCCTGACACCAATTCCTCAAATCATCGATTGAATTCGGCTCTACTTTGTTGATAAACTTAACTGTCATTGTCTTTTCCTCCCTTGATTAGTTAATACAAAAGCGAGGTCTTTCGACCCCGCCCGAAAACCCTTACAGGTCATTCTTATCCATCCACTCCAAACAATTGACAATCACATCTCCGTGACAAATCTCCGAATCTTTACACCAACAGGTCAACTCCAGAGAATCAAAATCCTGATTCTTCGTGATTCTTTTCGCTCTTGACTGCAAAAACTTCAACTCATTCCATGCACTATTAGATTTACCAGCCATACCCTCTTTGACCTGTTCCCAAATCCATTGACGATATAACTCAACTACTTGCTCACGAGTTCCATGTTTACCAATTACAAATGGATTTGCAAGGGGACTTGGCTTTAACTGATACGCTTTATTTCCGCGTCCGATATAGACCCGATGAAGCGCATTGAAACCGAATACACTGTCTTTACCATTTGTGCGTTCAAACATTTGACTTTTCCTCAGTCACTACATTTTTAGGAGACAGAGGTGCGAGGAAAAGTTAGATTTTGTTAGGCTTGCGTGAGCGTCAACTACTTCTTAGCTAATCGGGTAGTTGCGACCGTTTTGTTGGCTTCTCGCCCTGTGTTTAGTAGCAGTTGGCGAGTCTTCGAGCCTTACTGCTAGTTGATACGGGGCGTGAAGCTTACAAAACTGCCAGCTACCCGATTAGCTTAGAAGTTGTCCGCGAGCCAAGTCTTACAAAATGTTGCTTATGTCAAGGCTTAGAGTTTGCTCTTGAGAAGAGGTTAGAATTGGCAAGATTTCAGCCGCCGACAACACTCAAAAGTAAGTAAGATAATTCGTTGTCGGCGGTTGAAATCTTAGCCAATTGTTAGCGAGTCGAAAGATTGCAAACTGTTACTTGCTCTCGGACGCTTACTCCGACTTAGCAAATACGGTTCACTTATAAACTGCCAATTTTCAGGGACTTGCTTGGAGGATACGGTTTAATTAGTGTCAGTTAGCGAGTCTTCGAGCTTTACTGACACTTGGTAAAGCGTGTTCGCCAAGTGAGTTCCTGAAAATTCCTTGCAGTTTGTTAGTGAAGCCTATTTGCTTAGTCGGAGTTAGCGTCTGTGAGGCCTTGCACATTTTTCCGACCGCCTCTGTATACTACCTATGCTAGTGACGGCCCAGCGGCCTGAGCGACGTCAAATAAAGAAAAGCGAAGCAACTGCTTTTGCGAGGAAGTTCGAGCGAGTAATTTCGGACAAAGTGCAGGAAATCCTCGCTCGAACTTCCGAGGCGTCTCTCCCCCCGAGGGGGCAGGGGGGCAACGCATATCAAAGCGAAGCAACCGTTTTTCTTGAAAGGGCGATCGATGCTACGGGTGAAGGTTTCCCCAATACTTGGGATTGCAGCGGGCGATTCACGCTCGGATAGCTTCGCTTCACGAGTAGTCAATCCTGTGTTCTGATGGTAGCGGGCGATCGCTTCGGGTAATCCAGAAAGTACGATCGCGGTCAACAGCAATGATTCCACTAACCACGGGCGATCGTTGATGCAGACACACCACTCTCTGCATGAAAGATACACCCTATTCACCGCTTCTTTGGCTATAATTGTCCTAAAATAGCGATAATTATTCTGCACAAAGGGAACAGTGGGAGCTAAAAAAAGGACAAATTACACTTTTTCAAACGCTTATGATGAATAAAAACTGGCTTTTATCTTCTGTGTTCATAACTTTTCACTACCACCACACACAAAACAATATCGGGTGAGGTTTAGTTTTGAGTGTTTGCAGCAAGTGATGGGAGAGAAGCAGAACATCAATGGAGTTGGTTTCCAAGGTTTGCAGCAAGTGATGGGAGAACTTGAGAACAGGGCGAACGAGAAATGTTACATCCAAAGCCAGAAACAATTGGGAGCGATCGTACGGTCGCGGGGAAGTTGCAGAGGAAGCTACTGCGGGCGGGGGGTTTGGTATTCCCTGCTGATGATTGGGACGTGCCGATGCTGATGCTTGAATGGCAAGCAACGGGGTTGGAACTTCCCCTGGACGCTTGGGGGAGTAAAGCCAAGAAGCGGGGAACTACGGGAACCTTCCACTTTTACCAGGATGATTACAAATTCACGCAACTGTTATCGAATCCGATGGCATTACCCGCCCTTTATCCCAAGGCATCCTGTGAATTGAATTTCAGCACCGACTTGAATACTCCCCTGGCTTACCTGATGGGATTGATTTATGCCAAGCGCTGGACGAGTCGGGTTTGGCAATCAGAAGCAGCAATTCGGATTTGGGTGGATGTTAACTTTGCAGCGGAACAAGCCGAGTGGCAGTTGCTGGGAGTACCGAAGGGATGGAGGGCTTATTCGACTAGGGGCTGTGGCGATAACTTCCAGTACAACCTAGACCAGTGGGAGATGGCGTGCGATCGGGCGGGGACGAAAGAGATTGTATTTTTGGTAGTGGGAGGTGGCAAGAAAATCAAGGAACAGTGTACCAAGCGACATTGGATATGGGCTCCCAGCTTTTGGGAAAGGGCAACGGGCAAGTTTGAAGAAGAAGGGGGAAGCGATGGGCGGTAGAAGTAGCGGGGGATGGGGGAACAAATTTGAGGAAGCGCTTCAGAGGCTGTCGATGCTGGAACAAAACCCGAATACTAAGGGAAAGTACGGCATCAAGCAAGTTAGACCGGGTAAGTGGTCGGTACTTCCTAAAAAGTGGAAGGGGGTGACAAATCCATTTGGGCCATAGAAAAGTGAGCCATCAAACCTGGTTTAGGAGCCACTGTCACCTTCGTCGCGGTGGGTGCAGGTTCTTTAAGAACTTGCTGGATGTAATCAATTCTGGAAGTGAGGAAATCCAATTGTTCCCTACGCTGCAACGCTTTAGCTGCTTCCTTGAATTCTGGAGACTCAGCCGTTCCTAAATGCACTACAAAACTCTTTCCCTTTTTACCCAGCAAATCTCGATTGGGAGAGCGCAATCGGTAGTAGGTGCGATCGCTGTTGCTGGGTGAATAATCCTCAATGTAAGCACCCTGTGGTAGTAAAGTTTGGCAATTTAACCGATAACGCTGTTTCTTGAAATTAGCCAACAAACGTTGAAGTTCTGTAGCTGAAGTGTTGTAAGCATTGAGGACTTTGGATGGAACCTTGGGGATAGCCCAAATGCAGTTTTCGAGGCGCACTAAATCGCATCCCAATATTGCTTGGAGGTAAGCTTTTCCCGATGTGGCGGAGTAGTGTTTTTCAAAAGTATTCCACTTGGTGATGATGCCGTCATTGAAGCGGTATGCCGACTCTTTAGCTTTACCCGTTAACAATCCGACTATGAGGTACTTTTGAGCTAAATTCCAGGCTGCAATCAACACCTGTTCGCGTTCTGCTGGGTCTTCGATTACCGATAATACGAAATTGAGCATTACCGCATCAGCGGGCAACGCTTGAGAATCGGCGAAATAGTACGGGTCATAGCGACTGACTACGGGATATCCCATTTCACTCAAGCGTTCTGCATCCTGACCGTAACCACAACCGTAATCGGTGATGGTAGTTTCTGGGGTAATGAATCCAAAGTCGATTCCTCTTTGGCAAGGTCGGCTTAATTTATGGCGGTTGATGGCTGCTTTGTGGCGGTGTAACATTGTGTTTGGCGTTGGGTGCGCTGATTCAACTAATAAGATTGTACCTCCCAGGACTAGCCTGGGAGTGCGATTCAATTAATAGGGAATATCATCGGTTGCCCAAGTATCTGTTACCCGGTTGCTAACTTCCCAAGAACTAACCGTTTTGAGTGCTTTGGGAGTTTTCACAACTGCGGGAATTACCGATACCTTGGGTTCAACAGATTCAACATTGCGTCTTTCCCAAGAACGGCGGTTGTAGGCTTTGAGTTCCTCCAAGTCCATGCCCCACTTTTGCGTACCGTAACTTACCAATTGTTCCAGAGTAAAGCGCTTATCCTGGGGAGTACCGAATACTTCTGCAAACTTGGCTTTGTAAGCATCCCAGGAGAAATCATCACCCTGGGCTATCTTGGATTTCCTGAGCGCTTTTCCTTGCAGTTCGCGGATGGCGTAATACACGCTTTCCCACTCTTTCTCACAGTAGTCTTTGACAACGAAGTCATTACCAAAAGCTGCATCAAAGTTAGGACGCTGGGGTTGTTTGGGAGTTGTAGAACGTGGCATAGTATACCTCTTCTCTCTTTGTTTTACACTACTAGCGGTAGCCGTTTTGTTGTTGTTTTTTGTGTGCTTTTAAAGTGTTTGAATTCTGGGAAATCGAAATTACTCAATTCCCCAGAGTTGAGCATTAACTCTCAGGTAAGGTTAACTGCGGTGATGGTGCAAGTTGGGGGAATGCGGGGATGGTCAAAGGGCGATCTGGTTCCAGGGCTTCCCAAGTCCATTCTTTGGTTTGTCGGTCGTAGCCTAGAAATTGCTCTTTCCAAGTATCCAGAGTAGGTTTGGTGTGCGAGCTAACGTAACAGCAGGGTGATTTCTTCTTATCTCCGACTATTTGGCGCTCTACCTCAAACTCGAATACGCACAAACTCTTAAACGAAGCGTTCTTAGGTTTGGCTGCAATGCGGTTTTGAATGGCGTGGCAAGCTGTAATCTCGGTGCAGAATTGTTGCCAATGCTTGCTAAAGCTAGCCTGATTCGCACCCTTGGCTTTGTAGCTCAAAGGAATTGAATGCAGCGGTTGATTGTCCGAGTTGACCAAAAATACTTGGAAGAATTGCACGTTGCTAATGCGCTCGTTTTCCTTGCAAGTGCGATCGTACAAACCGATTATGACCGTTTGTTGCAGCTTTTCGCTTTCATCGCGGTCAAAGGCGAGTACGGGTGTCTTGGGACATACAATCATCCGGGGGGTGCGAATCAGGATACCCTGCTCGGTTTCTCCCGAATTGAAGGTGTACTCGATTAGCTGGGATTCGTCGAAATCTAGCCAACCTGCTTGTGCCATCTGATCCGCAGTTACGAAGTAGCCGCAGTGTTCTAAGTTCGATTCTCCCCGCACTGCTTGAATGCGCGGTAGCCGAGCTTCGGGGTCTACGAAATCGGGACTGGCAAACTCATCGCGTTCGACGGTAGCTTCTACAATTTCGGAGATGGGCATTGCTTCGGATTGGACATCAGCATCGGATTGAACATCGACTTGTGATTTTTTAGCCATGATAAAACCTCCTATTTTTCACTCCAAGCGAAAGCCATTTACTTTCACTTTTATTGATTGTTAGTTATTGAGTTTTAGCTTTGATTGGCTGCAAGTTCATAGTTCATAGCTTGCAGCCGAGCTAAGATTACTTGGTATCAAAGAGTTGTTTTAGGGGAGCAAAATAAGGCAACAATGCTTCTACTCCTTCGCGAGCAGCAACTCGGATAACATCAGCTTGACAGAAGGGAAAATCTCGTTTAAACGGGTCTTCAAATTCATCAAAGTTTTGAGCGAATTCTACTTTCTGTGGATGTTGGGATAAGTGTCGGTGCCACAAAGGAATGTAGTATTGAATCCCCCAATCATCGATAGCAAAACTGGTGCCTTGTTCGTTCGACTTGTGCGGTAACTCGCGATCGCCTATTTGCCACGCTACTTGCTTGCATCCTTGACGCTTCCAATACCTGGCAGCAGTCCAGTTACCTGGTTCTGGGCAACCTTCAAAACGCTTGGCACATTGGTAGTGGTTCTCAATTGAATCCGTCGTACCAAAAGCTTTCACAAAGCAAAAGAATGGGCTGTAGCGCTGGTCTCCACGGGAATGACACTGCAATATACGCTTACCATCCTCAATGCGGTACTGACCCACAAATACTCGATTGTTCATAACCTTTACCTCAACTCAATGAATTGTTGTACCCCAGGCGATAGCACTTACCTGGGGCTTTTCTTTCTCAATTAATCAGTGTGCTATTGCAGATGTGCTGGATTCACCCCAAGTGCTTCGTATTCTTCACCTTCGGGTATGAAGTCTTCAACTAAAGTGCCGTTTACTTTAACTGTGGGTACGGCTTTTTGATTGCTTGTAACTTTGTGATACTCGCAGCGCACCGCTTCTCTTACTTTGTCCTGCAATATCTGAATGCAGGAGTCTTCATCTTCTTCTGGGTCTATTTGCGCCCATAACGAGCAGGATAAATCAACTGAATTGAAGTTAAGCAAGTTGAATTTACGAGTGTAGCTTACGGCGATGGTTCTGATGTTCATGGGTTTGTACTGAGTAATGTTGCACCCCAAGCGTTAGCAATTACTTGGGAGTTTTGTTGGTTATTGATGCTGTTAGAAATGGTCGGATTCAAAGTCGTAAGCTTGAGGATTCTGGGTAATCTGGTCTTGGTTCAGCCACTTTGTTTCCCCTTGCCCGGTGAGAGCTTTAACTCCAAAGTACCAAAGGGGTTCGGACATCAAAGAGCCATGTTGCCACCTGGGGGCATAGAGTTGGATGCCGAAGATACGCTTTTCTTCCCAATCATCGGGTGGTAAATCTGGCGTAATCAGCCACACTTTTTGACCGATGAAGTATGCCGGGTCTGGGATAATCCACTCGTCGTCGGGGTCTGCTGCAACTTCTAGGCAACACCGCAAGTTAATGATTTTGGTAGTTAGCTGAATGCGGTAAGGCTGGGGCAATTGAATGGGTTTATCGGGGTGAATTAACATGGCATTTTTTGGTTAGTTTCACCCCAAGCGATAGCCGTTACTTCGATATTTTATTAGTAATTAAAACTCTCATTTATCCAACAACTAAATTCACTTAAATAAAACGGCTAACGCTTTGGTTGCAAATAAGATTAATTAAAGCGATGAACCCGAACAAACCCGGTTGTTACTTGATACACTGGCAGCCCGCTATCGGTAATCTCAACCATCCCAAAGGTACGGCATCCCATTATTTGGGGAGTACCAAGAAACCTGTGGGCGATCGCTTGAAGGAGCACAAGTCCAAAGTGGGAGCGCGAATCACTAAAGCGGCGGTGGAACAAGGACGAGAGTTGGTGTTGGTGAAGACTTGGCATGGAGGGCGTACCAGGGAGCGGAAACTCAAAAAGCTGCACAACAACCGCTTGTTATGCCCCATCTGCAATCCCAATGCTGGATACAAACGCCATAAATCCAGGACACGCAAGAGTGGTGGAGTAGCGATCGATGTTGTGGAGTAGCGATCGATGTCGTGGCGAAAGTTGATTCAGTAGTTACGCTTGGTTTCTGAATCTAACCCAACTTTAAAATAAGCTGAGTTGTCCGTCACTGACTACATTGCATCTTCGGTGGCGCTTTGATAACCCACTACGCCAACCGGGATAAGATACAGCAGGCCATCCCGTGCTGATGAAATAGGGAATCTTAGCAACTTCTTGGAGCCATATCCGGTAGGGCGTATATTCCCGAAACCCAAAGGGATAGCGCTCCTTTGATATCCATTTCTTCGCTAGTTTACCTTCTATTGTTTCTCCCAACAGCAAGCATTGAGCTTCATATTCTAGAAGAGCATTGGCGATGCGATGGATTGCAGCATCTCTCCAAGTCGATCGTTTCATGAGCTAATCTCCGATTTAACTAAATTTTCAGTATTTTTTACCCATGCCAAGGCTGTAATATTGATACTTCCTCGGCATAGATAATTTAATTCTTCTCTAATTCTTGTTGTTGCTTCCTAGCTTCGGCAATTCTACGTTTGAGGGTTTCTATTGCCATCATCGCTGTCCAATTACCCCGGTTCGCTAGTTGGATGTACTGTTCTATCAATTCCTGAGTGATTTGTTGGTCGAGCCACTTCACTAACTCTATGGTTTGTTGGCGGGCTTGTGGGTTAGTATTGCCGAACATCTCGAACATTCCCAACCGCTGCATCTGCTCTAAGCTCATATTCTCTAACGCTTTTACGGCTTCTTCAAACTCTTGCTCTGACAAGGTGGGTGACTCTTTGGGATGCTGCTGTAACAGAAAGTAATCGATTTCTTTGTACGCACTGACATACATTTTATTGCAAACAGTGTCGCATAAAATAGCGTGTTCTGGTAACTCATCATCGGAACCTAAGTTGTAAGGCTCCAAGTGAATTGCGAGGGCTATGTGTTCTATTAGAGGCGCATACGCTGCGTAGTAGCTAAAGGTAGCCATTGCTCTGCCATTGCTCCATGTTGCTTTGCTTCCTTGATAGTAAAGGGCAAAGTATTGAGTGTTGCTGGCTCCCACCATTCCCGGTAACATTGGTGGCATGGGTACGGGTAATTGGATAAAGTGTGTTCCTAACATTTTTGTGACTCCTCTTGGTTTAGTTCAATAGAAAGAAAACAACCTTCAGCTTTATGGGGCAAGGCTTTAACCGCCTTAATTCCTTGTGTTATCAACACTTGGTCTGCTTCATCTAACAACTCAAACGAGTTAAAGTAAACTTGAATTAGGGCTGCATTTTTATGATGCTTTAAGCTGTACCCTCGTTCGTGATGGCAAGGGTTACGACATTTGACGAAACAAGCTTGTCTGAGTAAATTGTGAATGTTTCTGGTCATGTTTGTGTGTTCTGTTATTCAAATAAAAAGGGCGCTTTATCATCATTTTGATGATTCTTGGCATATTCGATATCTACCTGCTTTCTCAATGCTTCAAACTCATTAAATAAGTCAGTGCGGACGTACTTAGTATTCTTGACACTAGAAAGCTTGTAATAGGCGCGCTGCCACGGGTCAAAAGAGTTTAATGATGCGGTATAGTGCAGTAACCAATCGCAGTTGTTCAGGTGCTTAAATCCCCATTGTTCATTCGTCCATTCGGTATTGCCATCTCTGCTATGCCAACACAGATACACCGCACCGGGTAATCCTTTAAGCAGCACTATTTCGTACAAATTCCAGGGGTTTGTGTATTCATGGCAAAGTTCTTCATTGACACACTCTCCGCATTCATCAAAGCCCATTTGCGTACAATCTAAACCTAAAGTGCAATTCATGATATTACCTCAAACTTGCTATGTTTTATACCCTAGCGATAGCCGTTTTTTTTTAGTTACCTTTGTTTTTATGTTAACATTAAAGCCTGATAATATCGCTTTGTTACTAAGGATAATTTCAGGCTTTAATGCTAAGTTACCGCACTCTCAAATGAGTTTCGCGTTCTCCGAATTGTGCAACTTTTTGAGCTTCGATATCTCCCGCTTCTAAGGCTTGTCGAATGGCCCAATTATCGGCTGATACTTCAATGCGTTGAAACTGGGGAGGAAGTTCTGCTACTTCACAAGCAACTTTGAGGGGCAATACTCCGCCATTGTTGCTGATAGTTAAGTTAAAGCGGTGCAGGCTTAGTTTTTTGACACCCTGAGATTCAAGGCAAATCTTAAGTTGCTGCTTCATCCAATCCACCCGTTTGCTGTCGGTAGCTACAAGTTTACTCAGGCGTTCTGCTTCAGCCTTACGTTGTTTACTCAGGGCGTGGCGGTTGGTAATGGCAGCGCAGTAGTTATCAACTTTGATGAGCCATTGCTCGTAGGTGTTATCGCGTTGTTCGAGAAGTTGTTGCACCGCTGCTTCTAATTCGGGTGTGATTTCTTCACCTTCGATGCTGTCGATTAACTCATCAAAGTCCTCCAATTCGGCGGTGAGTTGATGTAATGATTTACCGCGCACTCGTTCTTTTTCTCGGTGAGCCTCACAACGGCTGGAGATCAGAGCGCGTTGGTCTGGGTTCATGTGTTGCCACGCCTGCTGCACAATTGAGTCGGATTCAGGAGTATCGGGAGCGTCGTGCTGTGCCGCTAATTGAGCTTTAAGGGTGGTCACTGCTTCTATTCCCTGCTCTGATGTTGCTAGTAATTGAGCGCACAGGGCATCCAATAAGAGCGTATTGGGTGTAGATTCAGTCGATTCAGTGGATGTAGGAGATTCCAGGGGGTCGGGTGATTGTGTCTTCTTTCTGGGCATGATGTTGTTGCTATGATTGTTTGCACCCATTGCGATAGCCATTTTGTTTTAGTTTCGTTAGTTATTACTTATTCGTTATTATTTAAAATAATGGAGTTGCCCCAAGTGCGGACTTGAGGCAGAATTTGTTACAGCATGACAACCACAGTCAGATTAGCTGCCACTAATTGAAATTGAGCTTCGGTCAACCCTATTGTTTCACCATCATCCGTGGATGCAGCAGCGATTACTTGACCGCTAAGTGCAATACTTCGGCGGGTAATGCAGGTTAAGGGCAATTCTTTGAATGAGAATTCCTCATCGCAGATTAAGTCGATGTCGGGGTCAATGAATTGAGCGCGCACGTATTCGATTAAAGCCTCTTCACCTTCAATGCCTACTCGGTTTTGCAGTTCTGCTAGTTTTAACTTCTATGCTACTTCTAGTCTGTGGATTCCTGTGTTGTTAATCAAAGCGTAGAGCATAGGTAATTCCCTATTATTTACACCCCAGCGCTAGCCATTTTGTTTAAATTATTTGTATATTTGTATTAATATTAATTTGATGCTGTGATGATGCAAACAAAATTGGAAAACCTCACAATACCGAGACACAAAGCTGCTCTCAAGCGCCAGGAATTGAGCTTACCAATGGCTGCTACCGTTGATGCGGGGATTCTGTTACCCCATCACAAACACCTGGATTATGGATGCGGTCGCGGTGATGATGTTCGCCTCCTTCAATCAATGGGGTTTAACTCCAGGGGTTACGACCCTTACTACTTCCCCCGCACTCTCAAAAGAGCGGCTGATGTTGTCACCCTGATTTACGTTCTGAGTACCATTGAAGTTCCCGTGCTTCGGTGTGAAGTGCTCATCAATGCTTACCAACTCACTCGCCAAACTTTGGTAGTTAGCGCTATCACCGGGCGATCGAGGAATCATGCGGGTATCGCTTACAACGACGGCGTAATTACGCGGTGGGGTACGTTTGAGAAATGCTATTCGCATACCGAACTCAAACACTTAATTGAAGATACTTTGGGCGTACCTGCACGATATCTCACTCACAATACCTACACCGTTTCACATAACTCTCGCGCTCTTCCTTTGATAATCCACAGCAGCGATCGCAATTACTTGGAAAAGTGCCGCTTCCAACTTCATTGCCAGCAGCAGGAATTACAGAGTGCTTGGATTCCTCCCGCTGATGCCATTATTGAAAAGCATTCCTCCATTCAGAAAGGCAAGCGCTATTGCTATTTCAGGATGAAGTCGCGTTCTCGTTCTCTCCCCAATGGCAAGCTAACCATGCACCTTGGTAACGCTACCAATGAATGCTACTTGGATGCTGTAAGGGCGATCGAACGCAGAGACTTACTCCGCATCAGCGAACGGAGGTTGCTGCGGATTGAAGCTATACTTAATGGGATGAGTTGAGGATGCAGGCATGACTGATAATGTTATCGTGTTGAAAGATTGGGTTCCCGGTTGGGTGAGAGATTCTTACATGACCCAAGAGGAGGTGGATACCTTTAATCAGGAATATCACCAATCTCAATTAAAACAAGAGAATGTCGAAAGTGCTTCGGATAATCAAACGCGGTTGGTCGGAGAAGCTGTGGCTAAGATGGAATCCATAGACCGAGCTAGTTTAGAAAAGTGGCTACACCGCATTCCTGCTGAATTGTTGGTGGAATTAGTAGAGAAATCAATAAACTAAAAAACTTTAATAGAATGGCTTACGCATTGTTTGTAAACAAATATTAATCGAACCATTGTAAATTCTAATGTAGTCGGTTAGCGAGAGTTTTATCTAGCACTCTAGAATAGTGTTTTGTCAACAATTGCAGACGTGCGACGCGCTAAGTTTACCGTTGCCTAGTAAGTGCAAGTGAAATGAAGTAATGGAAAGTTGCTGTCACTTTGATTACCATCACTGTAGTATACACCAATATTCTTTATTGAGGTTTGGTGTATACTCGTTTATTGATAAATTAATAGAATGATTACTGTTAGTTTGATAGAAAAACTGAAAGTATACACCAAAACCTGATAATAGAACTCGGTGTATGCTCTCGTTTTGCGAAGTAATGAGAAAGTTGCTATCAGTTTCCATAAGAGCGCCATAGTATACACCAAGGTTTTTGATAGAGCTTGGTGTATACTACTTTTTTGCTATTCAACGGAAGAGTTAGGGGTATAGCCGAGATACTTGCAAAATAGGACATGATATTAAGAAACGTAACAAATAAGCCCCTGCGTAGCTTTCGAGGAAGCTTGCAAGCACAAAAGCATCCTAAATTGGCTGACTATTCAACCAAGTTTGAGAAGGTAGAGTATTAGTTATACTCTGCCTTCGTACAGACACAAAAAGCGGAAATCTTTTACTGCTAAACGTTTCAGGCTCTGCTACTTCAAGTCATTCTGTCTTATATTTACAAAACTTTACGTCTTGTCCTATTTTGCGCGTATCTCGGCTATACCCCAGTTACTATTAACTTCGTTGGTCGCATCAAAGCATAAGCCCAGCATCCCTGCTGCCATCCATTCCAGGCGAGTCACCCGCGCTTCGAGATTGCCCTTGCCTTTTTAAAATATCGATTCTTGAATCTTGCTAAGCTACCGCACATCCTTCCGTTCTCGTTGTGGCTCCAAAACCTCTCCCAGCTTCAATATCCACAGACTCATGGTTAGCCGATCGGGGTAGAACAAGGGGCAAGACCCCTCATCGCACCCCGATCGCTATTGGATTTCTTTGCTGCGTATGGCTTTGAGGAGAAACCATGTCAGCAATCAAGGCGATCGGGGTGCATTAGAGGGTCTTACCCCTTATTGTGCTGCGATCGCCTTCTAATTCCCTTGTGATATATGGGTTTGGGTAAAAGCGATCGGGGCGATCGGGGCGATCGATACTTCCTTACCTTTTTTATTAAGGGGTGTGTGTTGTTGCGATGAACTACCCCCACCCCTTCATTTTTTTAGGGAGTAGTACCCCGATCGCCCTGATCGCCCTGATCACCACTCTCAAACCCTTAACCTTGCGTTGTGTTTTTAGTGATCAGGGCATAATGAGGGGTAAGACCATACAATGTGCCTTGATCGCCTTTATATTGCTCAAAGTATTGGTTTAGCGTAATGTGTTAGCTGATCAGGGTAAAACAAGGGGTAAGACCCCCCGTTATGCCTCGATCGCCTAGTCAATAAAAATGAGGGGTAAGACCCCTGATTAGGATGAAGGTAATGGAATGCAGAACTCATTGCCGCATCAAGAAATAGAGTGATGCGGGTAATAGTGAATGAGTTGTAGAGAAATAGAGAAACTAAGAGAGTTCAAAGAAAGGGCTAGCGCATGGTGTGAAAAAGAAGGAGCCATCCATCACAATTTCCTACCCAGTACCTCAACCACTATCGTAGCTACGCTCAACTTATTAGCAATAGCTTCCCTCACTTTCGGGAGCTTTCCCACTGGAATGTAGACACTCTTTACCTTCCACTTGCCGTTCATTTTAACTTTATAGCGATAGTGGTTGACCATACTTTCACCCTTCCAAAAGCTATACACTAACCCGCTGCCTCCCTGAACTACAGGCGTTTGGTGTATACTCTCGGCTAGTGAATTCTTGGTCGCATTACTGTCACTTTGATTGCCATCGCTGGGGTATACACCGAAGCTTGTGTGATGTGCGGGTGAGGCTTGGTGTATACTCAGAGTTGATAGAGTAAGGGCAGAGTTGCTGTTAGTTTTAGGCTCAAGTGCGTAGTATACACCAAGGCAAGCTAATGAGGCTTGGTGTATACTCAGAGTTGATAGAGCAACGGCAAAGTTGTTATTAGCTGTATTCTGAATTACTGAGTATACACCAAGGGAAGTTAATGAGGTTTGGTGTATACTCTCCGTTGCTGAAGTGATGGGAGAGTTGCTGTCAGTTTTAACAGCAGAGTCAGCGCACACACCAAAACCTGATAATTGAGCTTGGTGTATACTCTCTATTGGCGAACTAATTAGAGAATTGCTATCAGCTTTAGTTTCAGAGTCAGAGTATACACCAAGAGCTTCCGCAGTCGGAGTTGGTGCTGGTTGGTTTAGTCCGACAAATTCAAACCTAATCACCCACACTTCGAGGCTAGTATTGCCTTTAAAGTAGCGCTTGATGAATGCTTCGACAGACTCGCACATCCCTCCTTCTGCCTGCAAATCCCATACTGGCATTGCTGCAAGTTGTTCTTTGTAGGGAGCGCAAAGCAACCGACACCAACCAATTTGTTTGCCTCCATAACGAATATCCTTGTCTAAAGCTTTGACTAGCTTATTTTGATAAAAAGCCTTGATAAACTTAGCAGCGTGGTTATCTTTCCAAGCGCGGCGCGTCACTGTTTTATGGGGAAGATACGGCAGCGTTTTGCCGAAGCTAATAACTAATCCAGATAATGCAGGTGATCTAAGAGCGCTAATCGATAATGCCGAAGGTTTGGGCAAGATGCTGCACTCGTTTGAGGGCAACGTAAGCTTGTCCTGGCATGACTGTTTTGGCGAATGTGTATCTGGCTCGGATTCGACCTTTGGTTTTGCTGGGAGCTTCAAAGTCTGAGATTGAAGGCATTTTGTCCAGTCCAGGGGGAATCCGAATATCAACTCCATTCCCATTGCGGATAAATAGTGGAATGGGGAAATGATGCCCAGCTTCCTGAGCGATTGTTCGCACTTCGTTAGCCCCGCAGGATTGGAATTGGTGCTCGTGTTGCTGCTGTGCAAAGTCCTGAAGGAAAGCGATGATAAAGACGCGGTTTCTTTGGTGGCCAGCTCCAATTTCCTTTGCCGATAGGAGGAGCGGGTCTTGGCAACAATATCCCGCCATTCGCTCATAGGCAACGACTTCTCTACCTCCTCTGACGAGCAAGCCTTCTGGATTCTCGACAACCACAAAGCTGGGTCTAGATTCGAGGATAATTCTGAGCATTTCCCACCACAAACTTGAGTCTGGGTGAGCCAATCCTCCTCGCTTCCCGGCGTTGCTTGTACCGGTACAGGGGAAGCCTCCCCAGATGCAGTCATATTGTCCTGGGGTAGCGCTAAAAGTTCGGATGTCGCTGTGAATTGGGATGCGGGGATAGTGTTGTCGGAGTACATATTGAGCGTCCTCATCGATTTCTACCAACTGTTCGACTTTGAAACAATTTAGGGCGGTAGCTGCTAACTCAAAACCGCCTATGCCACTGAAGAGTGAAAGCGATCGCATCATGGTTGATACTCCCTTGGATTAGTGCATGGCACTGTATATTAAATTGGTGGTTCTGCGGGTGCTAGCAATCCTTTCGCATCCTTAATTCCAACTTCTAAAGCTAATTCTGGCGTATCAAATTCTCCCTTTAGATCACCATATAGTGAAGCACCATAAGCCAGCCGATAAGCGAACTTTTTGGGGTTAGTTGTTGACCGCCACACCTCAATATGGTGAAATCCTTTTAAAGGTGTGCTGAGCCAGAACTTTTGTTGAAGAATTGGAGTTAAAACTTGCTTAGCTTTCCATTGGTAATTACAATTATCGCAGAAAATATCTAAGCTATGTGGATGAAGGCGATAAATATCAGGTGAACCACAATTGGGGCAGTTGTTATTCATGGTTAGAACCAATCCTCTGATTCGGATGAAAATCTGTTATCGGAGTCTAAAGGTGGTTGAACATCAGGCAACAAATTGAGTTGTTTTGGTTCGGCATTTGTTACTTCTACACTTGTCCTGAGCGTAGCCGAAGCATCGGTGTTTGCTACTTCCACATCAACAAGAACCTCCGCTTCTCCCACAGCTAATTCAATTGCTTGGGAATATACCGATGCTGCCAAGTCAAATAATCCAGATTTCGCGATTCTTTCCACCCAATTGCCAATACCCAACAAGCATTGACTCCACAAATCAAACTGTTGCCACTGATGGTTGAGAGCATCTGCATTCAACACCGACCAAGCTGCGATCGCCTCCCTCCACTTCTCGATATCTTGAGGAATCCGCCCCTCGAACTCTTTTCTTAATTCTTTAAGTCGCTCTGTTACCTGGGGTGTTAGTGCAGCAAATATTTCAGAGCGTTGGTGATTCGGTACGCCCAATCCCTTCACCGTTTCATAGGAATTGCCATCTCGGTTCGCTACTTCCGAAAGCAGGGATACCCATTCATCTATCCCGAACAAGCGATTGGGGTGATCGGGGTAATCGGTGGCAATCGGGGTACTTTGATCAGCCCTGATCACCCCTTGGTTTCCTTCCGGTGTATGGGTTTGAGTAGAAGCGATCGGGGCGATCGGGGTAGAGGGCAACTCCTCAACTCTTTTCTTAAGGGGGGTGTCTTGTGGACTAGGAACATCCCCCACCCCTTCATTTGTTAGGGAAGTAGTACCCCGATCGCCCCGATCACTCGCTTTAAACTCTTGATTTTGCGTTGTGTTTTTGCCGATCAAGGTAGATTGTGTGGTGTCACCCCCTGTTATGCTCCGATCGTTGTTTTGATTCAAATCAGGTGCAAGACCCCCCATCTTTTGTTGTTCGCTCCATTCTTCAAAAGCTAATAAACCGCCTTCAGAGCAACGGAATTTGGCACACCGCCACTCAGGTTCAGGGTGTGGTTGGTTTGGTTTACCTTGATAGCCGTTGGAAACATCATCAGCGATGGAAACATCGACCATGACACCCGGTAACAGAGTCATGTGAGTCCAGCAAGCAGGTTGCAACTCCCCATCTTTGCGCTGCCTGGGTACGTGGTGTGGGGGAAGCACTGTTTTGAGGTGAGCTATGAACTTACTCATGCCCCGGTTGTCGGAATAGCCGTGAGCTTTGCAATAAGCGATGAACCAACTGTGAAGTTCGTGGTTGTGGATGGCGGAAGCACTTTCAGTCGGTCGGAAGCAAAGGTCGATGAAACTGCGAACCGGGTCGCCGTAGGTAGCGGCATCAAGTTTGGCAAGGCGGATGCGGCTATTCTTGGAAGGTTGCAGCAGCACGGCATCGCGTTCACCTCTGGGCATTGCCAAAGCCCAAGATACGATATCCGCCTTCACCGCCGAAAGTTTGTGACGCAAATAGGGGTCTTCTAATCCTTCCCGTCCTTTGGATAGCAGTGGCAAACAGCGTCTATCCCAGCCATCACCGGCGTTCTCGATTTGCAGGTGGTCAACGGAAGCTGCAACAAAGCGACAAGTCCATTCTTTGGTATAGCCACAAGATGAATAAAGGCTGCGACCCGAAAGTTTACCATTATCCACCAATTCGTAAAAGGGGCGAATCCCGGTGATGTAACCCCCGGTGTCGGGAATGGTGTACAAAGATTTACCGGTCAGGTGTTGATGCCGCGATTCGGGATTGCTCAATTCTGTAAAATCACCGGAATGGGAATCTTCCAACCCAAAGATTTCACCCCAGAGTCGGAGCAGAGTTCCCTTGCCCGAACCCGAAGGCCCGATGATGTGAATGAACTTACCGTAGGGTGCGGTAGGGTCAATCAGCATGGAAGTGTAGGCTCTCACCGCATCCAGTTGGTCTTCCCCAAAAGCGGAAATGATGAAGTCGAGGAAAACTTGGGGGCAGGGGCGATCGCGAATGTAATCCGATTCAATGGCATTCGTGAGGTAGTGAGTAGGGTCATGGGGCTGTAGTTCTCCCGTTCTCATATCGACGGTGCCATTGTTAAAAGCTCTAAAGTGCCTGTGTTGGGGAGGCTCTATGTAAAGCCGCTTCATGGCGTACTTGAAGGCGGAGTTGGTGCAGCTTTCACTAGAAAAGGGGAACGTCTCTTCCCATTCCCACTTACTCACTTGTCGGAGTTTGAATACCTTTTCGCTGCACATTGCGATCGCGTGTTCGCACCGCTTCTCATCCTGTCGCTGCCACCATCCCGCCCCGGTGTATTGATACATGGCGCTGTTGATAGCCTTGTAATGCGCTCCGAATACCTGCCGCACGGCAAAGTCATCAAAAGTGCGCCCCCTGGTGTAGTGATTGAAGTCGAGCCCCAACTTGTCGCACAGGTTTCGATAAAACTCATCCCGCTTGCGTTCTGGACATTTAGTAACTTCTGAGGTTTCCGAATTATCCCGGTTCGATACTTCCCTCAATTCTTTGCCGAATTCCTTTAACCAGGGGGGCGGGGAATTTCCCAGCACTTCACCGATGGTAGGCCAATAGAATATGTTGAGCGCCGCTGCATCCTTAATATTGGTTGCCCACTTAGTTGCTTCTTTGAGGACTGCCTGTTTGCCCGCATCCGTATTTCCCCCCAAGCTAGCTATTTGTTGAGCTTTCCACCTCAACCCATGCTGAGCTTTTTCCAAGTTGGTATGTTCCAGCCAAGCATCGATGCCGTTGCGGATAATGAATTTATCCGGGTCACCGTCCCCATCTTCACCCACCGGCAATCGGGGAGCTACATAGGGTGTAATCCCTACCAGCAACAAAGATTTGATGCAGCTTTCGATACCCTTATCCCCCGCGCTATCTGGGTCGAGACAAATCACCGCTCTCTCGATACCCGAACGGCGCAGCGATTGCACCTGTTCTCCCGACAAGCTAGCCGCGACACAAGCTACGACTCTGGTATCTCCCAACGCTTGAGCCACCGCTGCATCGGTAACGCCCTCCACCACCACCACTTCTTTGTGACCCGCCGCCAAAGCTCTATCAAAGTAAAGCGGTGATTCCTTTGTTGCCAGCCACGCCCCCTCCCCATCCTTGGGATTCCAGCAAGCGTATTTCTTAGGGATGGTCGGTTCGAGCCAAGGTTGCTCTATTTTCTGAGCTTCCGATAGTTTTCCCCAAGCCCGATAAGCCGCATCCCTCTCGCCCTTCCATCCCCGGTGATGCTTTTTGAGTGGCAAAGGTTTGGTGGGACAGTGACCGTACACAGTAAGCGGTTGACCCAATGCCGTATACCAGGGAAAAGTGACGTATCCTTCCCACTTGCGGGTCAACACGCCCACTTCTTCGGCAATCTCTAAGTTATAATCTTGCTTTTTGAGTGATGCTGCAACTTCATCCTTGCTGTGGTAGTAGCCCAACCCCAACTGAGCGATCGCTTCTCGGCTCATACCCCTCTCTGCAATCAAGTGGTTGAGAGCGCCACTTCCTACTTCACTCCACAGCCAATCCCGACACTGAGCGTACACAGTCGCCAATATCCCCCGGCGCGCTTCCCACTTTGCCGCTACTTCGATTTCCCTGGGAGTGTGTTCGCGTTCCGGTAGCGCAACTCCCACTCTTAAAGCTACTTCCCGCAGCGCTTCTACCCAATCAATGCCTTTGGGATGCTCCCACCGATTTACCTTGATGCTGTGGATGTAAGCGATGGGGTCGCCGGCAAACTCGCACCCCGCATCGTAAAAGCGCAGGGTATCGGGCCACACTGCAAACGAAGTCCCCGATTTACTCTCACGAAACGGACTACCACCCCGCCACTTCTCGGAGCTTCGTTGGAATTGATGCGATGGATGGTCGTACACCAAGTCTGCCGTGAGTCGGGGCAGCACCTCCTGCTCCCAAAACTTCAATAAATTAACTTCTTTGACGGGAGTGTTGCTATTTTCTGAAATATCTGTCATGATAGAATCCTTATTGAAATAAATTTGATTAGCCCGACGCATTCAAGTGCAACGGGTTGTTTTTTTGTCTGGGTTCTTTGTCTGTGTCACCGATGTGTTAATTTAGAATTACCCTATAGGTAAAAGTTAGCAATTAATCAGTGACTGTTCATTATCCAACCTTGTCACTTATTCGTGACAACTACTTAAGAAATATTTACAATGGCTGAACCCGTATCGCCTTTACTAAAGTGGCTGTGTGAAGAACAGGCGGACATTAACGGTACAGAATTAGCCGAACTAAGCGGCATTGCGCGTCAGACCTGGAGTAAAGTGCGGCAGGGCAAACAGGATTTGTCGAGTGACTTGCTATGGCGGTGCATGGAAGTGATTGCCCGGTTGCGCCCGCGGAGTGAGTGTGCGGAGGTGATTCGCATCGTTAGCTCTCAAAAGAATGTTTTTGAGAAGAAGAAAAGGGAAAGAGAAGAACATCCGCTCTTAAGGATCGAACGAGCGCTGTCCGAGCTCAAAGACGAGACTGAAGAAAACCAGGCAATGCTGTTGATGGCAAGGCGTTTGAGGGAATCGCAGAGCAAGGCTGCGTCATAAATTTAGTCAAATCAACTCCTGTTTGGAAATAGTGAAAGTAACGGTGATACTAAGCATCGGCCGCATCACCGTTACTTTTAATTTGCTGTGGATGAATCGTATCGGTTATCTTGCCGCCACAAGTTCAACAAGTGAAGGTTCCTTCTTTTTGCTATCGGCGGTACACCAAGAATCCAGCATCCGACCGTACAGCACGCTAGTCTCCCAAGCGATTCGAGCGTATTCTTTCCCCTGTGCCGAATTTTCATCGCACTGAGGGATGAGGTCGATACCCATTGCTAGGTGCATTTGGTCGATATCTCGATGCACCGTCCAGTAGCGGTTGGTTTTGAGTTTGAGGCGCTCGAACGCGGGGATGACCGCCGAAAAGAAATCAAAACTAACACCCTCGGAAATCAGGTTCATGGCGATTACTTGGTGTTCGTAAGACTCCCGCAGTACGGAACGGAAGCAGTAGGCACTCACCAATTGAGTTTCTAAAGTCGGAGGCGTCGCTAAAGTTGGGTTTTTTCCCGGCTGCAAGAACTCGTGTTTGTACATCCAGTCGAGCAGTAGCGATGCGTGGTCTACCTCTTCCGTAGCGTGGTGACCGAAACACCCTTGATAGCGAAAGTCGCGGCACATCGTATAGCGCAGGGCTAATGCCGAGGTGAAGTCGCTTGATTGATAGTAAAGCTGTGTTATCCAACTCCTGACATCATCTGGATGACTTGCGGAGGCTAGTTGCCTGTAAAAAGGCCCGACCAGCAAGCTTTGGCGGTACCCGGCCCCCAAATCCAATAACCATTTCATTATGAAAATCTTCCTTTTGCTGGTTGTTGCAGTGAAAAACTTATTATATAACATACCAGATTTTGAATACTGGTAAATCAGTATATTTACGGTTAATGCTTGCGGGGAGTGTGATAGGCTGATAGAGCGCCGTTTGCCCAACCGGAGCCTCCAGGACTTAATGGATGCAGCGGGAAAAGTTACTGCGGGTTCTATCAATAAATTGGCGATGCTGAGTTTAGAGAAAGTGCATCCAGAGGAGAATTCGGGCATTTTGCTGGTAAACAGCCGCAGGCAAATATCGGGGCTGACTCCCAGCTTGCTGACAATCTGGAACCTGCCCGAAGTTATCGTCAGGTCGAGGTCTGACCGACTGGCATTGGAGTTTGTTTCGGAGCAGTTCGACAATCCCCAAGGTTTTCTCAAGGATATGTCGGAAATTTACGAGCAGACGCAGCTAGAAATTCACGAAAAAGTTACGCTGAAAAGCGGTCGCCAAATAGAGCGCCATTCTAAGCCTTTATGGGTGAATGATGTTTACGCCGGTCGGCTGTGGGTGTTTGCACTGAATCCTTAATTGTTGCGGTTAACGTGCGGACATTAATTATTAGTATGCTAGGAAAATTATGCCAACTTTTACGAAAAACCCTGTTGTACCGCCTATAGTTGTAGATACTGCTGCACCCATCACCATTGGCGCTCAAATCACCGAACAAATTAAGTTATTGATTGTCCGGGGTAATCTCAAGCCGAATCAGCCTTTACCGCCCGTCGTTCACTTAGCTAAATATTTAGGAGTCAATCACACTACTGTTGCCTTGGCGTACAACGAACTAATCGGCTCTGGGTATCTAATCGCTCAAAGGGGAAAAGGGACTTTTATTGCCGATTCTCCCTTTGTCAAACAAATCATTGCCCGCAGAAACTTCTACGACTTGCTCGGTAAAGCTTTTCATTCTGCATCCCAAGTTGGGTTGAGCGTATCGGAGTTTTCAGCGGCTGCTTACGCTCAAGCAGTGCTTGTCGAACGGCATCAAATCAATGTAGCATTCGCGAACTTTTTTCCCAATAGTATCGATATCAGTGCGAGCCTTCAATCAGCAACGGGATTAGCTTTGGTATCGATTCCTTGGGCGCAGCTACAAGCCAAAGAACCGCAGGCATTGGAACAACTACTATCCGCTGATTTAATAATAACGACTATCAAAAACTTGTGGGATGTAGCTCAAATAGCAGACCCCAATAAAGAAGTAATCGGAATTGACGTGCAGCCCGATATAGAGTTATTGAGCCATATCTCATCCCTGCCCCGCAATGCCAAGCTGTTGTTCGTGTGCCAAGAGCAAAGCAGCAGCGAAGCAATGAAGCAGATAATCGACTATAACGTGCATCACGTAGAATCAAAAGCCGTTACCCTAGACTTTGTTCAAAACAATAGAACTGGTTTACCCGAATTTGATTTAGTAGTGGGTTCAAGATTGGTAGAGAGTCAGTTGAGTAGATACATTCCCAAAAACCTGAAATTAATGACCTTTAGCATCGGCATCGACCCGGTGAATTTGCTCGTACTCCAAGCTCGTTTGGCTGCTGTAGAGATGGATAAATTGGTATAGCATCAGTTTATTAATTAAAATATTTGATAACCCTGTGAAACAACTCGAACTTTTCCCCGAATTTCAACCCAACTATTCTGCTCAACAGACTCCATTGATGATGAGCTCTGATACCCTGCATTCCTGGAAACAGCGAATCTTTGACCATCAACAATCTGAAGATGCCGAGCAACCGCAGCAGGGGACGCTATTCGAGTTAGCACCCAATCCCTGTGACCCCAGCAGCATAGACCCGTTTACCCTGGAACTGCACAATCTCTCATTCTGCGAGAAACCGGATTGGGGCGATCGCACTTGCCTGTATTTCGTCATTGATAACGCACTCCCGCTGCTGCTTTATGTGGGAGAAACACACCGCACTCCCAAGCAACGATGGATGAGCCACGATTGTCATAGCTACATTGGCAACTACATCGAACTGCACCGCTGCTACTCCCTGGACGTGAGCGTGGCTATTGCATTTTGGTACGGAGCGCCAGCTAATCGAAAACAGCGGCTGCAATTGGAGTCAGAGCTGATTTATAAGTGGAAGTCGCCTTTTAATAAGGAGTGTTGGCAATATTGGGGACAACCATTTGGGAAGTGAAAAGCGCGGAGTTTCACGTTTTTCTCAATGTTAAACTAGAGATAATCCTTTGATAAATTGATATTTAATAAGTGTTAATAATGTGCTTGTGCCTATATTTGTTTTAATATATAGGCAAAAAGTTAATGGTTAGTATGTTCCTCTGCGAATCGAGTCTAAAACTGTAACTGGCTGTAACAGATGGAGATGTCTAATGCCGTTGTTGTCAGACTATGTGATTAAAAAACTTAGATATTTGACTTTAACGATGAAGCTTGTTGCTCTCGATAATTGAACTTTTTTACGATAGCGATTGTTTTTCTTTGATCGGGCGATCGCCTGAACTGCTGCATGTTATATAGTGTGTGTATTGGTAAGAACCTGCAATCTTAATCTCTCAAACCTGCAATTCTGACCTAAATAAACCAAGATTATTTACAACCATAATTAAGGTTGAGCTCTGAGTTGCTGCGCGATTGCATACTAAAAGGTAGACGCATCTCCACTCCCACCGATGAAAAAGTACCTCAATCTCGCCAGCGCCCTCATCGCCTCCCTCAAACCCAAATCCCAGCTACCCGTAATTGACACCGACGGTCAATCCTCGCTGACCCACGAACAGCAGCAAGCTCTCATGGAATGGCTCTTTGCTAGTTTGATGGCGCTGGGTACTTCAGTAAAGCTCACCTGATTTGGGATGACGGTCAGGACAGGGAACGGGAAATGTTCACCGCATTGATGAGAAACGAGCCGATATTCCTGTACCGCCAAGCATCGCGACCTTCACAAACGGTTGAGGGATATTGCTGGCGGCTGATGGGCGAACATCCGAGTTTGAGGGTGTATCAGTTGCAGGTGGAAGTTGAAGGAGATTGAAGGCGATCGAGAGTGCCGGAGTGTTAAGAGCCTTCGCCCCATCACTCGGGGCGTTCCCGGGATCGATAACTCCTAAAACAGTTACAGAATTGATTTAGGGTCGCTACATATAATTTCCATAACATAACTTTAACTTGACAAGTGTAAAATCTATTACTTATACTGCTACGCAAGTATTTAAATACCATCAAAGCGGATAAAACAAGTCAGACTGAGCAAACTACCGAATTTTTGGTTTGTGTGGCTCGATCGAGACGCGGGAAAATGTATCGGCTAAAGCTAAACTTCCGCTGGGACTAAATGCGATTAAAACCCAATCAAGTGAAGTTACCAAAAATTCAACCTCAGTTACAGGCTTGAATGAGAGCAACTATTTGTATTAACAGCCGCTCTCATTCAAAACTCTCTATCGGTACTGCACTAATAGAGAAACAACAGCATGATTTATGACGCTAACCTAACAACACAGGAATTATTGTTTGATGAATACTCCAAGAGACGCTCAAAGTCAAGGCTTTGAAAAAGCCCGCCGCAACCTGCAAGAACTTTCCCGTTCTTCCAACCTTCCCAAACTTGACAATACATCAGGAACGCGCTCCCTTGAAGCCTGGTTTATGGGGCCAAAGGGAGAAAATGCTGATATTCTAGAGATTTTAATTGTAGAAGCAATTCGCGACCAGGCTGAATGGAGAAACAATTATCATCCAGAAGATCCCAAGCACATTACAGACGAAATCAAGCAGTCTCCAGAATATTTACAGGCGATGGATAATTTCAATGAGGGCTATCACTCATTGCTGGAGTTTCTCAAAAAGTCAGTTCCTTTCTTTAGCATGCGCTATCAAGGGCATATGAACTGGGATTTGACAATGCCGAGCGTGGTTGGTTACTTCGCGGCGATGCTTTACAACCCCAATAACGTAGCATTTGAAGCATCAACAGCAACGACATACCTGGAAATTATCGTCGGTAACGATTTGTGCCTTATGCTGGGATACACAATCCCGGAAGATGAGGAAGAGATTACTCCTTGGGGACACATAACTTGTGGAGGTACAGTTGCCAATATAGAGGCTCTATGGTCAGCTAGAAATCTCAAGTTCTATCCCATTGCTTTGCAACAAGCTGTAATCAACGACTTGACACAAGCAAAAAATATCGAGGTTTCTTTTTACGAAGATGGTATTTTGGTGGCGAAGCCTTTGATTGAACTAACCGTTTGGCAACTTCTCAACCTCAAAGCCGATGATATTCTAGGATTGCCGGCCCGTCTAGAATCGGAGTATCGTATTGATTCGACTGTCATCTCAGATGCTGTTTCAAAATATTCGCTGCAAGATTTGGGGATACAAAAGTTTGCTAAAGATTTCCTGAGCGATGTTCCAGAACCTTTGTTTTTTGTACCGGGCAGCAAGCACTACTCTTTCCCCAAAGCAGCAGCACTGCTAGGCATGGGAGCGTCCCATATGCAAGACGTTGATGTGGATGCGAACGGTCGAATGAAGATAGATGTTCTTCGCGCTCATCTCGATAAATGCTTGGCAGAAAAAAGACCGGTGTACACAGTAGTTGCGGTGATGGGAAGCACTGAAGAAGGTGCAGTTGACCCGCTTCGGGAAATTCTCGATTTGCGGGAAGAATATCGGAAACGAGGTTTAGAATTTACAGTTCATGCTGATGCAGCTTGGGGAGGCTATTTTGCATCTATATTGCGCGATGACTTTGAAATGGAACCCCTACCCTTTCGTTCCGCTCCCCCACCAATATCACCGTTAAGTGCCTATGTAACCACCCAATTTGAAGCGCTCGGCGAGACTGATTCTATCACCGTCGATCCTCACAAAGCAGGTTACATCCCGTACCCGGCTGGAGCACTTTGCTACCGCAATTCAGCCATGCGCTCTCTAGTTACGTTTGCGGCGCCTTACATATTTCACGGCGAAGCTGAGCCGACGGTAGGTATTTACGGTATAGAGGGTTCTAAACCGGGCGCGGCTTGTGCTGCGGTATACTTGAGCCATCGAGTAATTCGACCCACAAAAAGCGGGTACGGCAAACTCTTGGGTCAGGCTTTGTACAGTTGCGACAAGTTTTACGCGCGGCTGCTGTGCATGGAGAAACCCGAAGATAGTTTTATTGTAGTTCCTCTATCCGATCTCCCAGACGGTATTACTAAACAAGAAGTTCGGGATTTGATTGATGGCAAAACTAATGAAGAGATCCAAAATAACCCAGACGCGATGGCTGTGCTGAAAGAAATTGGCCCTGACGAAAACATCTTGGTCTACGCTTTCAACTTCAAGACTCCATCAGGGGAAGTCAACCAGGATTTAGACAAGGCAAACTTACTCAACAAACTGATTTATGAGAAGCTGAGTATTAAACCGGAGACGGATATCTCTGCTTACGATCTGATTGTCAGCACTACGGATTTCGAGCAAAAGTCCTACGGGATAGAATTCATCAAAACCTACAAAGAACGTTTGGGAGTAATTGGGTCATCAGGCACGTCCATCACCGTTCTGCGTTCTGTAGTGATGGACCCCTGGGTTACAGAAACCGCAAGTGGTTCGTTTATTGACGTGCTAGAAAAAGTATTGCGCGATACAGTAAACCAGGTTATAAACGATAATCCCGATGATTTCGGACTCTGAAATTTAATACAGTCCAGCCATCCACATATGCGCGCGAATTAGGATTGGAAGCCTTGACAGTTTGTTCTTTTTCTTGATTCTCACCAATTTAGAGAACAAATTATTAAATCAGAGCAGAGGACCGTAGTTTGCAGCAGGTAAATCAAGTACGAGATGCCAAGATGGAGATGCAATTCGCACTTGCATTCGTACTTGACTTACTTGCAAACTGCTTTTTTTGCGACAGTAACTTTGTGCTTTGAATTCAAAAAATTGAGAGGAGAGAAACCCCCCGGCATTGCACATTTATGGTATGAACGAAAGACCGGTTTATTCGCGCTTACTTACAAGTCAATTTGAGCGTGACATTGGGGTAAGTCCTACAAATGAATATTTAGGGTATTTTGCTAGACCTTGGTGTTAAGCAGCTTTGATAGAACGATCGCGGTGTGACTGCTAACCATAGCCTCCAAGATTACTTGAAACTTACAGCTAGAGTTTAGGTGTTAGAAATGAAATTAGGCTCTCAATCATCTAGCCTTTCAAAGCAGCGCGCTCGCCCGTCAGATACAAGCACAAATTTTTGGCAGCAATGGGAACAGTATCGAGATTATCTTTACCGCTGCTGTTTGAAGTGGATGGACGGCAGCGCGGCTAATGCCGAAGAGGTACTCAGCCGAGCAATGCTCAAAGCTTTTGAGAAAAGTCGGGATTGTACTTGTGCCATCACCAACTTAAAAGCTTGGTTGACCCGGCTGACTTATAACCTCTGCATGGATATACATCGCGAAAACAAGAGGCTGCGCGATCGGATTGAGAGTTGGGAAGTAATGATTGAAAAAGGGGAAGAGGGACTTCTTTCTCTCTGCCACAGCCCTGAAACCGCCGCTTTGGGCTGCGAATTAGCAACAATCATCCACCGCGCTATTGAAGATTTGCCGGCTCAACTGCGCGAACCCTTTATCCTGCACTTCATTGAGGAAAAATCCTATCTGGAAATAGTACAAAAGCTAGGTATATCCTACGACAACCTTCGCAAACGTATTTCCCAGGCGCGAAAGATTCTGCAAAAGCCTTTGACAACCTATTTGTCAGGAGCGGACAGCTCTCTGTTAAATTTATCCGAATCACCGGGTCAAACAAGAGAACCCGGAACAGAAACTTTTCACTTCGGTGAAATAATCGCGACTTGCCAAAAAATATCTCCCTTATCCCAGCAAAAAACGGACGTTAATTGTTCCCTTAATTATCAAATAGGCGCCGTATGTCTGGAAACACTTTCTCATGCTTGGTACCAATCACCCGCTCTTCTGGGGTGGAGTTGAACGTTCACCTAGTCTTAGCAAGAAAGCTAACTAGACAAGAGCAGAAGCTGAAGACATTAAGTCAATATGTGGAGCAGTATCCCTCTGGCTGGAAGAAACGCTGGGAATTAGCCAATCTCCTGTCAGTAACGGGTAACTGGGAGCGGGCGGTTCAGGAGTATTGCCAAGTCATCAAGCGCCAACCTCAATTAATAGATGCGCGGTTGAAATTGGGGAAACTTTTGCAGCTAATGGGAAGGGAAGCGGAGGCGATCGAGGTGTATGAGAGTGCCTTACCGCTGTCCGACAATGAAGCGGCAAAACAATATATCAGCGGAGCGATCGCAATTTGTCAAGGTGACAGTAAAAAAGCAACCGCCGCGTTTGAAAATGCGGCTAACCTGCAACCAAATAACGCAGCTTACTGGCTGGTTTTGGGACAGTTGCAGGTGGAGAGAGAGAATCCTGTTGGGGCTTTACGAGCCTTTGACGCAATTTTGTCACTTAACTCCGATGATATTGCCGCCTTAATTCACAGCTATGATGCGCTAAGGGCGGTGGGGAACCTTCAGGAAGCACAGCGACGGTTGCATAAATTGACAGTCTTAGCTGGCGATGATTTCCGGGTACTTCAGCGACAGTTGAATGAGCGTTGCGCGATGAGATTGGTATCTGGCAAGGAGGGGAAAGAGACTAAAAAGATGATTGTCTCAGCTCTGCGGCAGTATCCTCATGGAGCTGAGGCTCACAAAGCACTGGCATATTATCACATCTTTCGAGGAGATTGGCCCGAAGGTGTGGAGGTGTTAGCAGAGTTTGCAGCAAAACACCCGAATCATCATCACGGTTGGTATTACTACGGGCGGTGCTTGTTTGACACGGGAGAATATCAAAAGGCCGCGTCCGCAATGCTAAAAGCTTATCATCTGTATCCCGATGAATGTGAAATTTATCGGGCGCTGTGCGAGATTTTGCCTGCTGCGAAAATGACCTCTATCCCCCTAACTTTCCCCTTAAAAAAGAGGGGCGGCGGGACTCTCAAAATAGGAGAGGGGGATAAAATCACCCTTACTTCCATAGTAGAAGAGATGCTAGAGCGTTTCCCTCAACGATGGAGCGTTTGGGCGACTGCGGGGCGAGTGTTGGTGGAATCCTTAAAAGAGGTTGAAAGGGGGTGTCGAGTTTCCCAGCAGGGGACAAAACTACAGCCTCAGTTAGCCGATGCTTGGTTTTGTCATGGAAGGGTGCTGGCTTTGGCTGGAAAACATGACGAAGCGGTGGAGGCGCTGGAGAAAGGATGGCATATTTTACCAGCAGGGGGTTATATGCAATCCGTACCTGCTGCTGTGTGGCTGGCCCAGAGTTACCGAGCGCTGGGGGATGTTGGAACTAGCAAGCGGTGGTGGGAAACGGCTTGCGAGGAATGTCGGGAATTGAAGGCGTTTAATCCGACTGTGGCTGATTACTGGCTGGGCAGAACTTTGGTGGGGTTGGGGGATAGGTTGGGGGCGGTAAACGCTTATGAAAGTGCTTTGAGTCAGCAGTTGTTGTATCCAGCTCGCGGGGAAGTTGAGAAGATTTTGCGGCGGCTCAAAAGTAAGGGGAGAAAGGATTTTAGGGGTAGAAGGTAGATTTTTGGAAAGAAAAATTGCCTGTAACTCGAAAAATTCCGAATTTTTGGTGTGGAAACGTCTAAAAGGTGTGAGAAGAAAAAACTACACCCGCTAAAAATAACAACGGAGACAAACAAAATGACAGCCAATCACTTTGTAAAGGCATTGATTTTGCCCGAGGATCATGAATACGAGGAATTAACAGCCATAGTTTCCTCTATGAAGAACGCTAAGCTCATGACCAAAGCTAATGAGCAGGTCTCTGGTGAGAGAAGTGCTCAGGTTAATGCCGGCAGCCTTACTTCTTTTGTCGAAAACCTCACGGGTCAGGACAAATCGGACGTTATGAACTCGACACTCCTCGCCCAGCTTTCGGCGAACAAAATGCATGACCGCATGCAGGCTCCGATGGATTGGTACAAATATTATATTAATGTGCTGGAAAATATTGGCTGGAATCTGCCTGGTTTTGCGTTTGATACTTACACGTCGGGAGGAAGTACGGTAAACTTGGACAAGGCGGTGCTTGGGATTTTGGCCGCAATCGCGACAGGTGGTGAAATTGCTCTCGTACAGGCGACAATGAATGCTTTGCAAGCTCAATCAGCCGACTCTGCGCCGATGAACATTTGGAACGCGAATACCAGCGGTGGCAACAACGGAAATTTCCAAATCATTCCGGTCGCAAATGTGAATGATAATGTCGTTATGATGATGGTCGGCATGCAGTTTAAGGCCCGAACGAGCAGTGGTGGATTTCTATGGTGGACGTGGAAGAGTACGGACATTGACATAAAGAGGGCAGCTAACAAATTTGAACTCAACAAAGATGTTTACAAACAGGTTCGGCAGCAGATTATCGACAAACTTGGCGACAAAGCAAAAACCTTCGTAGCGAATTTACCAGATTTAGATTAGTGACGATCTTTACCGGATCACACTGAATCAAAAAAAACCGACTTCAGTAATAATAACTCAGCAATAAGGACATTGCTGAAGTCGTTGGTAGTTCAGCAATAAGGACGTGTCAGAGGCAGTGGTGAATTATTGCTTTCAAGATTGTCATTTCTGGAACATCCTCAATGGTCTATTTTGACCTGCATGCAAAAAACTTTATTCGACTTTGCAATCAAAGGAAACTAACAAAATGAATGCAAGTGAATTTTTAAAAAGTCTGGTTATTCCAGAGCCTCAAGAATACGCGAAATTGACAGCCAACGTTGCCTCTGCTCAGGTGGAATCTGCCCAGACTGCCGCGACTGATGGGAATGCGAAGAGTGCTCAGATTAATGTCGGCTGCCTTTGTGTCTTTTCCGAGGGCCTGACTGTCCAAAACAAATCGGACGTTATGAACTCGACACTCCTCGCCCAGCTTTCGGCGAACCAATCGTTTGACCGCTTTGCGGCTCCGATGGATTGGTACAACTATTATATTAATCTGCTGGGAAATATTGGCTGGAATATACCAGCTTGGTCAAATCAAACTATTCCCGAAACATCGCCGATGAACTGGGAGGAGGCGGTGCTTCGGACTATGGCATCAATAGAGACGGGAGATGCAATGGCACTCGCAAAGGCGGGAATGAAGGCTACGCAAGGTCTTGAAAGCAACAGCAAAGGAATGAAGATTTGGAGCGCGAACTCAAGCAGTGAGACCAACGGAAATTTCCAAATCATGCCGGTCATGCCGATGAATGGTACTGTCGTCGCAGTGACGAGCGGCATTCATTTCCAGTCCACAATGAGCCAAGGTGCATTCCTATCGTGGAGCATGAACTTTGCTATTCAGGGGGGATGTGTTAAAGCCGAACTCAACGAAGATATCTATAGCAAGGTTCGGCAGCAGATTATCGATAAAATTGGTAACAGAGCGATGACCAACGTGGCGGATATACCTTTTTAGAGCATCTTAGCGAGACTTAAACAAATTTGAAGCCGCTTACAAAGCCCAAACTGGCTTTGTAAGCGGCGAATACGCCCCAATTTTCCTTGGCTTTATCGAAAGTAGCTGCATTCAGGACCATCACTACTATAGCGATCCTAAATCATTATCGAGAGTGCCATCACCAAGCTAACGCTCTTCTGTCACTAGCTGTAGGAGTGCGATCGTCTAGTCGCAACAAGAAGCTGATATCGGCTAACCTCACCTCGCCAGCCTGCGAACGCCCAATATTCTCTTTATTGACACTCATCAGTATCTCACTCTCTACTGCATTACTGCATCCGTCGTGGGTATTTCTTAATGCTGTGGGTGAGCGGGGTCAAGGGGAAGAGGCGATCGTATTAATGCTCGTTTGGTTACGGATTTAGTTGTTGCCTAGCCTTATACTCTCCCCGAAGTGACAACAAAAGAGGGTTAATATACCAGGCAGGAGGAACGCAGGCGTGCCAAATATTTTGGTGAATCACCCCGTCAGCTTGTCAACACTCACCACCAGCACCAGGATGCTAGGGGGATGACCAGTGAGTTGCAGCAACTTTGCTCTTTATTGAGAGGTTGGCTATCTCCTTGAAGAGTGGACAACCTCGAAAATAGTTTCGGATTCGCACTCACAAGAGCTTGACTAAATCGCCAAAAACTTTGCTAAACTTATCTATAGTGGATCGAAAAAAGCAGTCTCAAAATGTTCGCCATCAAAAGAGCGCTCAAATTAAATAACCACGAAGCAACTTGGTTGGCAAAACACGCAGGATTTAGGCGGGTAGTCTTCAACATGGGATTGAGCCTGCGGACTCAGATGTATGGTGAAGCAAAACTTTCCGACAATAAAGTAATTAACGAAGTCAAGAAAGTTTTGACAAATCACGTCAAGAAACAGCCACAATTCAATTGGATGAATCAACTGTCTTCTCGAGTATATCAAAACGCATTAATCGACTTAAAAGATGCGTTCAGTCGGTATCGCTCAGGCAAGTCAGGGCATCCCAGATTCAACCGTCGCAGGGATGGGCAATCGTTCACAGTAGATTCATCAAACGGAAAGGTGTTACTAGCTGCTGGGAACACAATTAAAATTCCCACACTCGGAACATTCCGACTGCACGAACCTTTGGAATGTAGTTTTGTTTCCCAGACTTTCACCTTATCAAAATCGGGAAGTAGCTGGTTCGTATCCTTCTGTGTAGATGCGGAACGTTTACCCGGTCAGCAACTTCAAGAGTCGGTAGGCATTGATGTTGGAATTAAATCCTTTGCTACCTTTGTCAAACGAGCAAGTATTCGAGCAAGTATTTGAGGCACCGAAGCCGTTAAAGCAAGCGAAAACCAAGCTAGCCAGACTGCAACGAAAGGCTTCAAAGCAGGTAAAAGGTTCTAACAATCAGCGCCAAACCTACCATAAGATCGGTCGAATTCATGCACGAATATCTGCCATACGCCAGGATTTCCTGCACAAGTTAACAACTTACTTAGCGAAAACTTTCCAAGTAATTAAGATTGAAGACTTGAACGTCAAAGGAATGATGGCAAACCACAAACTTGCCGGAGCCATATCGGATTTAGGATTTTATGAATTCAAGCGCCAACTAGAATACAAATGTCAGATGTATGGGGCAAGTTTAGTATTGGTAGACCAGTGGTTTCCTAGCTCGAAACTTTGCTCGAACTGCGGACATAAACAAGATATGCCACTGAATCTTAGGACTTATGATTGCCTTGTTTGTGGTAACTCAATTGACCGTGACTTGAACGCCAGTTTAAATATTTTCAACTGGAAACCCTCGGCTTGAGGGGGATAGCCTACTTACCTTGGGATGGCCGACCACCCAACAGCGTAGGAAGTAAACACTAATTATTCAAAGTCTAACTTTGAATAAGTCTAGACAAGTTTTATGGAGCAGCAGATCGCAGACAGCTTCAAGGAGTTTGGCGGTGATGTTGGTCATGGTTTCAAGTCCTGGGAGTTATGCCCAAACCTTAATTAAATCTGAAAAACTATTACTTTTGGTAATTTTGCTTATATAAATTAGTTGACGAGCCTAAAGGAAATAAATGTATGGCCACAATAAAAGGCAGTGTAACGGTAGGGGGAACCAAATTTGAATATGCAGAACTAGACTATGGTAAAAATCGTGGAATTGCAATATGGCGACTTGGAGTTGCCAAAGATAGGCATGAGTATTTACTTACTCCCAACCCCCACGACGATCCTTGGTATAATAAGCATCAAGAAGATTTTTACCGTGAAGCTGCTACTAGAATTGGTGAAATCTTTATGCGGGGAAATCCTAATGCCTACCCGCCGTTTGGGACAAAAATAACCGTTCACAGTATTGACTATACATTAAGCCAATATTAAAGGCGTGATTCCGCCTGTACCAGTTCCGGGCTTTCACCGTTATTAGTATTAATAGTTGGGAAACTGACTGCAAAATTAGCTTTATGACGGTGTTCCTGCTAACAATGGAAACAAAGGAATTGATGGCAAAAATTATCCCCAACCAGAACGAACTTACGGAGTATGTTCAGGCGATAGTGCTACTTTGAGGTGGTAAGGAATCTGGGGGTTGAGGGTGGATTTTTTGGGATAAAAATTGTTGCTAACTCAAAAAAATCCAAAAATGGGGTTGGGGAACGTTTAAAAAATAAGGAGAATTATATGGCTACTTTCATTAAAAATGAAACCATAATGCGTTTACGTGTTCTTGCGATTACCGTGTTTATTGTTCTAGGGACATTTGTTTTTATAAATCCCGCATTTGCTATTTCATACCCAGCTTATCAATGTTTAGTAAGACTGGAGACTAGAGATATCTACTGTAGCGATAAAAAAGTCAAGAGCCATGAAGAAGGGAACAAGTGGATTAAGACCTGTGGGTTCCAGGGGAGAGCTGAAAACCGGAATGATCGACCTGCTAAAGCATTTAGCTGTCCTCCTCCTAAACAGGCTAACGTTAAAATTCAATAACATTGGGACAGCTATCGCACTCATGTAAATGAAGGAGATCACTTTATTCGTAGAAAGAATCAGATTGTTTTTATTTGCTGGAGTGCGATTTATTCACGGGAGAATGGTAACAAGTTGATGAAAGTCCAATCACTTTTTAACATGAATGCGAGCGCTTTGATGATGTAGGGAGTGCGATCACTTTGATGATGAGAGATTGGGAAGGGCGATCGCCTTTTTTGTGGGAAATTAGGGAGTGCGATCGCTTAGCCCACCAGAGGCATCGCTTTTTTGTGGGGAGAAGGGCGTTGCTATAAAATCGCTTATTGACTCTCAAACATATTTTTTGGGGAAGCTAAGTGTCGGTTTTCCCAAAAAACAATAAATCTTATCATACTTTTGTATACTTGCAAAATCGGGATGCTCCCCAAAATTCAAGGTGGCGAATCAGTGTCGCTCTCAACTCGCCCTTGAATATCCGAATTTGCCAAAAAGTCCTTAGTTACAGCCAATAACAACCGTACAATCGCAGTAAAGCTGGACTCAAACCACTGCCACCATGACCGACCCCATCACCGCCCAACTCAAACAAGCCTCAGAGGGTTTGCTCTTCTCCACCGAATCTGACGCGCCTTTCGAGGTTGAAGAGTGGAAAACGCAAGGAAAACTCACCCCAGCGAAACTCCTGCAACTGACGAACCACGAACCCGACGCCCCCGTAGAAATAGTGAGCGTTGACGAGTTCTTTGCGATCGCAATTGTTGAAGAAGATTGGCACGATGAAGATGAACGGGAGACAGTGCAGAGGTTTCAGAACTTGGTGAGCGTATTGAAGCAGAATTTATCCAACATCCAAGTTTACCGAGTGGGCAAAATCAACATCGATGCTTACATAGTTGGAGTAACTCCCAGCGGTAATTGTGTGGGGCTGTCAACGCAACTGGTAGAAACTTAATTACTGGCCATCAACTTTGCTCTCAATTACTTGCTGAACCTGCACCGGTACGTTTGACAACAAATTCAGCCCCGTCTCTCGCTCCACTTGCCTCACCGGTACTCGAAAGCTTTTCCATCCCTTGCCCTTGACGCTGGCATCGTTGGGCATCATCACAGCGATCGTCCTGGTGTCGGCTGTAATTCCCTGCAACCCCAATCCTTGTCGATCTACTACTACGATAATTTTCCAAGTCTTAGTCGGCACTGCGATTTTCTCCTTTTTCCCGATGCTGCCGCTACTTCCTACAGGCCCAGCAACGATGTAAAGCTCCTTGCCCTGCTGCACCAACGATCGACAATACTCTTCCAAGTCACCCCACACGCCTCTGTTGAGTTCTGGCACTTGAGGCATCATGTTGGTCATCAAAAAAGTAGCGCTGTTGTCCGCTTCATTGCGAGTGCGATCGGCGCTTGGTGCGATGTGTCCTCGGTCGTAGCCACTTCCGGTGTAATCGTTGGGTCTAACTTTGTACGCAGCAGTGGGGAGGGCATCGTCAGGTTTGAAATCATTCTTGCGGTCAGCGCTGCCAATCCAAGATTTATTCAGTTGCCACGATACCCAGTTGGCAGTGTGCGTTTTGCTGTTGTAGGAAAGTACGTACTGCGGCTTCACCATTAAATAGTTGTCGGTGCTGGCAACACTCGAAGCTGCATTGCTGGGATTGCCCAGGAGCAAGTTGGGGTTGTTGGTGGCGGATGCGATCGGTTCTCGCGTTCCCGGTTTTGGCGTTGGTTGCTGCACCTTCGGTTTCTCGCGATCGACTTGAGGAAGTTTAGATGGCGGTGACGGTGCAGTCAGGTTGCAGCCACTAATCATTCCCACCACCAACACCAGAGCGATCGCCCTTTGATAAACCTGCCTCATTCCAGCTACTCCCCAACTTGCTAATCTCCCCTACTCTGCAAGCTTACAGTGGCATGAGACACAGCTTCTCACTCATTACTCATTACTCATTACTTTGTATACTCAGTAATTCAGTAATGCAGTAAGTGATGCAGTAAGTAGTTTGGTTATTAATAGATTGGAGAACTCGTCAAAGTACAACAGCCCCACAGAGAGTTAGCTGATTGGTTTCTCCCAGCAACGCAACCCAGTTTTAGCTCCCAAGCGAAAGCCCCGCACTCTAACGGTACTCCGTTGAGTGACGGGATGTAAGCGCGTCCTCTTCTGGGGTTCAAGGCCCCGTAGATGGACTATCTTCTGGGGTATCCTGCTGCTCAATATATTTTTTAAGTACAGAAATTGTTACCCCGCCACAAGACGCAATGAAATATGACTCATTCCATAAAACACTTTTCCAGTAGTGCTTTTTCACGTCATCAGCAAATTCTTCTCTAATCTTTCGGCTGGAAACAGATTTTAAATTACCCACAAATTTTGGCAATTCCATCTGAGGTAGATATTGAAACAGAAGATGGATATGATCTTCTTCACCGTTGAACTCAACTACCTTGCACCCCCATTTTTCACACAAATCATTAAATATTTCAGACAGCCTATTTATCATCTGACCAGTAAAAACTTTGCGCCTATATTTTGTTGTTAAAACTAGATGGGCTTTCAAGTCTGAGATACATCTCCCACTAGAAACAAAATCATCTTTCATGTCACCGTATCACTTTTATGCTACACTGATATTATGATAACAGCTTATAAGTACAAATTACGCCCCAACAAAGCCCAAACTCATCAAATTGATGAGTGGCTAAACTTGTTGCGTATGCAGTACAACTATAGACTGTCAGAGCGTTTTAACTGGTTTGAGTCTACTCGTAGCCCTATTAATTCATGCTCTCTTGTCTCGTGCAGTATCGCTCCGATTGTGGCGCAACCTGATTATTATTGGCAAAAGCGAGATTTACTTAATACCAAAAAGCTATTTCCTGATTACAAACAGATTCACTCTCAAGTGCTTCAAGATTGCATTGCTAGGGTAAAAAAAGCTTTTGACCGATACGTCAGTGCTGATAAATCAGGTAAGCGGGCTGGCAAGCCAAGATTTAAAGGTCGTGGCAGATATCACAGTTTTACCTATACTCAGATGCCGCAAGACTGCATCAAAGGAAATCGCATCACCCTATCTAAGATTGGCGATGTCAAGATAATTCTGCATCGTCCTATTCCTGATGGATTCAAAATCAAGACTGCGACTATTGTTAAGAATGCTGATGGCTATTATGTTGTGCTGACATTGCAAGATGTCACCGTGCCAACAATCATCCCTGATATCAATCTAGATCATGCTGTTGGTATTGATATGGGACTTAAGGATTTCTTGATTACCAGTGATGGTGAAACTGTGCCAATTCCACAGTTTGCTCGAAAAGCTGAGATCGATAAAAAGATCCGAAATAAGGCTGTTTCCCGTAAAAATAAAGGCAGTAACCGCAGACGTAAGGCTGTTAAACACCTCGCCAAACACCATCAAAAAATAGCAAGACAACGCAAAGATTTTCATTATAAATCCGCAAAGAAATTACTCGATAAGTACGATGTTATTGGCTTTGAAGATTTAAATGTCAAGGGTTTGGCTAAGACTAGGATGGCGAAATCGATCCTAGATGCTGGTTGGAGTGAATTTCTATCTATTCTAGTTTGCAAGGCTGAAAGTGCTGGCAAGTTGGCTATAGCTGTGAATCCAAATGGCACCACCCAAAATTGTTCTAATTGCGGTACTCGCGTCCCTAAAACGATTGCGGACAGATGGCATAGTTGCCATGTCTGCGGTCTGGAATTGGATCGGGATGTGAATGCCGCGATTAATGTTAAGAACTTGGCTGTCGGGCGGACAGTCAATAAAGCTCAGCGTGTTTCCGATGCAGACGCAGGATTAGCTGAGAAGCCCACCCTATACTCGTCCGCGAGTTAGGGCTGGGAGTCGTCACTAACAGATGCCAACACAAGTGCTATACTTGCTGCATTAAGTATTTCAGTAATGCAGTAAACAATGCAGTAAGGAATC